>JBBIVC010000387.1:0-2007 GCA_037439905.1 Thermoflexus sp. | reverse complement strand
ACGGCAAGCCCGTCGAACACCTCCGCGAAGTCATCGAGATCGTCCGGCTCGTTGTCGCGAAGAGCCACACGGGCGAGCTCAAGCGCTACGACGGCAAGTATCACCAGCTCGATTTCAGCGAGTTTCAACCGCTCCGAACGCCCCTGCGCACCCACATCCCCATCTGGGTTGCCGGCCTGCGCCAGCCCCTGCTCCGCCTCGGCGCCGAGGTCGCCGATGGGGTGATCGGCCATCCCATCTGGTCCATCGAGTGGGCAACCACGCGCGTCATCCAGGACATTGAGGCCGGCCTCCGGAAGGCGGGCCGGCAGCGGTCAGACCTGGAGTTCAACGCCTGGCTGTTCGTCGCGCCCAACCCCGACCGCCGCCAGGCCATCGAGGACGCCCGCGCCACCGTGGCCTTCTACGCGGGCGTCGAGCAGTATGAGCCGTACTTCGCGGCGCATGGCTTCGCCAGCGAGGCCCGCGCGCTGCAGGAAGGCGTCAAACTCGGGGACTACCTCAGCGTGAAGCACCTGGTAACCGACGAGATGGCCCGGACGTTCGTCGTTTGCGGCACTCCCGATGAGGTGAAGGCGCGGGTCGAGAAGATCTGGGAGGTGGTGGACTCGGTCTCGCTCATGCCGCCCGCCTACGCCCTGGCCCCGGAGCAGGTGATGGCATATGCGGCGGCCATTGCCCAGCTGTTCTACGGCTAGCCCTGCCGATCCCAGGGCCGGGTGTCGCCCGCCGGGACGGATGCGAGCAGCGCCGCTCGCCACCGGCAAAGCACGATGGTTGCGGCAGCGCACGCTCCCGTGAGCGCCGTGGCCGCGGCGTTTCCGTCCGCGCCAGCCGCCGCCCGCAGGACGAGCTCGACCGCCGACCACACCGCCGCCGGCCATGCCACAAGCTCAAACACGAAGTAGGCCTGGCGCCTCATGCGGCGGCCTCCTTCTTACCGAACTCGCGCTCGATCATCCGGACAAACGCCGTGGCAAGGTCCGGGTCGAACTGCGTCCCACGCCCATTGAGGATCTCCTCAATCGCGCGCTCGAACGTCAGCCCCTTGCGATAGGGACGGTCGGTGGTCATCGCGCTGTAGGCGTCGGCGAGGGTGAACAGGCGCGTCGGCAGGGTGATTTCGGCGCCCTTCAGGTGCCCCGGGTACCCGTTCCCATCGAATCGTTCGTGGTGATGCCGCACCAGGTTCACCACCGTGTCGTAGTCGGTCACCGCGGCGGTGATGGCGGCCCCCATCACCGCATGCTCCTCCATGCTGCGCCGCTCTGCCGGCGTCAGCGGCCCGGGCTTCCGGAGGATCTCATCGGGCACCACGATCTTTCCCAGGTCGTGGATCGGCCCTCCGATCGCCACCGCGTTCAGCTGGTCCTCTTCGAGCCCGAGCTCCAGCGCGAGCGTCATCGCGAGCTGCGTGGCGTGGTCGCTGTGGAACCGCGTGTAGCTGTCGCGCCGGTCGATCGCCTTCACGAGGTTTCGCAGAGCCTTCAGGTTCCCCACCTTCAGCAGCGATTCGGGCGAGGCAGGGACGCCAGCCACCGGCGCGACCGTCGGTGCAATCGCCTTGTCCAGGTACATGTGGTCTTCGGCTTCGGCGATGAGGTCGCGAGGCGATTCCACCCCGCGGTATTCCGCCACCCCGCAGCTGATCCGGGTCGGCAGGGTGATTCGTGCCCCGTTCACGACCTCGATCTCCGCTACCGCCCGGCGCACCCGCTCCATCGCCTGCCGGGCCTGGGGCGCGGTGGTATCGGGAAACACCACGACGAACTCGTCGCCGCCGAAGCGGGCGAACTGGGCCGGCGGCTCGACAAACCGGGTCAGCGCCGAGGCCACGCGCTTCAGCACCTGGTCACCCTCTTCGTGGCCCACAAAGTCGTTCAGCAGCTTGAAGTTGTCGATATCGAGATACGCCACCGCCAGCGGCCGGTTGTGCCGCTGCGATGCCGCCACCGCTTCGACGATGAATTCGTCGATGTACCGTCGGTTCGGGCTGCCCGTAAGGGC
>JBBIVC010000386.1:0-2020 GCA_037439905.1 Thermoflexus sp. | reverse complement strand
ATCCACGCGCGGCTTCTGCGGGAGGCCCGGGAGCGGGGCGGGGAGCACCCCGCCTGACGGCGCCGGGGGGCGGCGCCTCCCGCCCGCGCCGCGGCGGCGACCCCGCCGTGGCTGTACCGGAGCGTCGCCGGCGCGTATAATCGCCCGGGCGGTGGGGGACGAGCCGCCGAGGAGACCGACGTGAGACCCAACACGCTGAAGCAGGTCTGGGCCCGGGGCGACGCGGTGGTGAACGGGTGGCTGTCCATCCCCAGCGCGTTCTCCGCCGAGGTGATGGCCCACCAGGGGTTCGACTCGCTCACGGTGGACATGCAGCACGGCGTGGTGGACTACCAGGTGGCGGTGACGATGCTCCAGGCCATCTCCACCACGCCGGTGATCCCCCTGGCGCGGGTGCCCTGGAACGACCCGGCCCATCTCATGAAGATCCTGGACGCGGGGGTCTACGGCGTGATCTGCCCCATGATCAACACGGCGGCCGAGGCCGAGGCGCTGGTGGGCGCGTGCAAGTACCCGCCCCGGGGCCACCGGAGCTGGGGGCCGGTGCGCGCGGCCCTCTACGCGGGGGCCGACTACGGCGACCGGGCCAACGACGAGCTCGTCGTCATGGCCATGATCGAGACGGCCGAGGCCCTGAAGAACCTGGACGAGATCCTGCGGGTCCCCGGCCTCGACGCCGTCTATGTGGGGCCGTCCGACCTGAGCCTGGCCCTCGGCGTCAAGCCGCGCATGGACCACACGGAGCCGCCCGTCCTGGACGCCCAGCGTCGCATCCTGGAGGCGTGCAGGCGCCACGGGGTCGTTGCCGGCATCCACAACATCTCCGCGGCCTACGCGGCCAAGATGATCGCCGAGGGGTTCCAGTTCGTGACCCTGGCCAGCGACGCCCGCTTCCTGGCCGCCAAGGCGGCCGAGGAGGTGGCCGTCGCCCGCAAGGGCGGCGTCAAGGCAGGAACGCCGCTGGCCTATTAGCCCAAAGGGCTGAGCAGATGGATGAGGTCGGGTTCGCTGAAGAAGGCGGTGACTTACGCGACGAAGTCGTCCAGGCCGATGGCCATGTCAGGGAAGGCGGCAAGGACCTGCCGATCAACTGTCAGGAGCCGCGTCCGGAAGCTCCGCGCCAATGCCACGAATTCGCAGTCGTAGGCCGAGCATCCTGATCGCAAGGCCAGCGTCAGCACTTCGCCTGAGGACACGCCATACTCCCGGTCCCTCATCTGGCGTTCCGCCCGGCGCATAATCTGAAAGGCCTTGGCATCGTCGAGAGTTCCCCGACGGACCAAGCGCACGAGAACGTTGCGGAACTCGGAACACCAGAGCGGCGGGGCGACCCATTCGTTGTCTCTCGCCAGCGCGGCCTCCGCCTTCTCGGTTCGATCGCCGGGGACGAAGAGGTAGGCGATCACGTTCGTGTCCACAACGATCATGGCCGCCCCTCGTCTATCGCCCGCTGCAATTCATCGTCGGTGAGCCAGCACTTCTCGGCCAGGCGACGCGCCTCGCGCGCGCTGGCCAGCATCGCGGCGAGAACGACAGGGGCGCTGCGGAGGGCCTGCTCCAGACAAACAATGGCTTCCCCGTTGAGGCTCCGCCGGTTTTGCGCCGCTCGAGTCTTGAGACGCTTGTAAAGGTCCTGGGGGACGTTCTTGATCGTCAGCGTTGGCATGGTCCTTCCTCCCCGCATCCAAAATGCATCCGAAATGGAAGACTAGCACGGCCGGGTGCGCCGGGTCAACCGCTCCGGCTTACTGCTTACAGGGCGTGATGGATTCGAGTGATGGAAGGGGTCGTCGAGTCCCGCGAGGCTGACAACGGCAGGAGGCACACAAGGTGCCTCCCTACATCCGGAGTCCCGAGGGCCAGCGGCGAATGGTCAAGAGGTGCGGCAACGACGGCTGAACGGCTACGCCTACTGCTTACAGGGCGTGATGAAGTCGGGTGAGAGCGGCTTTTCGGGCGGGGCGAAGATGGCGAGGTAGCCCTCGGCTGGCGCGAGCATCAGGAAGTCCACCTGCCGGTA
>JBBIVC010000385.1:0-2024 GCA_037439905.1 Thermoflexus sp. | reverse complement strand
CAAAGTGTAGCCGAGAGCGGCAAGTTACGAGCGGTTGCCCCGAGCCTGCTCGGCGGGCGCCGTCGAATCCGGGCACGACGCGCATTCGGGGCGGCGGGCGGCCGGCTCCGGGCAAGCGATCCCCGCATCGGCCAGCAGCGCCCGAAGGCGCCAGAGGGGCAGACCGACGACGTTGCAGTAACACCCGTCGAGCCCGCTGACGGTACCGGCATCGGTGTCCTGGATGGCGTAGGCCCCGGCCTTGTCCATCGGTCTGCCGCTGGCGATGTAAGCGCGCACCGCGGCATCGTCGAGGTCCGCCAACGTTACCTTGCTGATGGAATGGCCAGAACGTTCGAACCCCGCCGGACCAATCACCGCCACACCGGTCACCACGCGATGCGCCCGGCCGCGCAGGGCCCGCCACATCGCCAGCGCCTCGGCCTGGTCTGCGGGCTTGGCATAGGCGCGGCCGCCGTCGAACACGATGGTATCCGCGCCGATCACCACCGCGGCCGGATTGGCGCAGGCGACTGCGCGCGCCTTTGCGAGTGCCAGCGATTCGGCGTCAGCAACGGGGTCGTGGCCGAAGGGCTCTTCGATATCCGAAGGCACAACCTCAAACTGGTCGAGCAGCGCAGTCAGCAACTCCCTCCGCCGTGGCGAGGCCGAGGCGAGGATGACGCGGGGCATCATGCGTCCGCTTCCCCCGGTCTCCCATCGAAAACGAGCCGGCTGACGCACTCGATATGGCCGGTCTGGGGGAACATGTCGAGCGGCGTCACCCACTCCACGCGGTAGCCGCCGTCGGCCAGGATGCGGAGGTCGCGCGCGAGCGTGGCGGGGTTGCACGACACGTAGACCACCGTGCCCGGCCGGAACTCCTTGATCGCGTTGAGGACGGGCATCGCGCAGCCCGCCCGGGGCGGGTCGAGGACGATGGCGTCGGGACGCTCATCCAGTGCCGGGAGGATGTCCTCGACTTTCCCTACCAGCATCTCGACATTGGGCGCCTGGCGCAGATTGGCCTCCGAATCGCGGGCGGCGCTGTTCGATTCCTCGATGGCCAGCACCCGCTCGAAGCGGTCAGCAAAGATGACAGCGAACGTGCCCACTCCCGCGAAGCCGTCGACCAGGAGCCGTCCGCGACCGGGGAGCGCCTCGCCGACGAGGCGGACCATCTGCTCGGCCTGGGCGCTATTCACCTGGAAGAAGGCGCTGGCGCTTACCAGGAACTCCTTGCCAGCGAGACGCTCGCGGTAGGATTTCTGGCCCGTCTCCACCGGCGCCCCGGGAATGACGGGATTGACCAGGAAGCTCCCGGTCGCCGCCGAATGGCGCACCTGGACCTGGTGGAGGCCGGCGCCGAGGCCCTGGAGCTTCGGCAGCAGGCTGTCCACCCAGGGGTCGGCGATGGGGCAGGATTCGACCTTCAGCAAGCCACGGCCGCGCCGGCTGATGTAGCCGACGTCGCCCCACTTCTTCCCGGTGGAAAAGCGCAAGTGGTTGCGGTAGGCCCACGGGTTTTCGGCGCCGGCGATGGGGCGAACGATGGAGTCATCGAGCTTGCCGATCCGCCGCAGCTGTTCGCGGACGATGGCCTCCTTCGCGGCGAGCTGCGCGGGGTAGGACATGTGCTGAAGCTGGCAGCCGCCACATTCGCCGAACAGCGCACAGCGCGGTTCGACGCGGTCGGGAGAGGGCTCGACGACGCGGGTCGTCACGGCTTCGATGTAATCCGGGTACTCCCGTTCGACAAGGGCCTCGACGAGCTCACCGGGGGCCGCAAAGGCGACGAACGCCACCCGGCCATCGGGCGCGTGGGCAAGCCCGGCGCCGCCGAAGACGAGGGACTCCACCCTGAGGGTGAGCGATCTGGGCTCCGGAGGCTCGTTCCAGCGTTTGCCGCGGCGTGGCATGAAGTTGAGGGTAGGCGCTCAGGGTGGCACAGGCGAGAACCGGGGAGCGGCGCGAGCGGCCGGATAGAGGAAGTGCGGGAGAGGTGAGACTTCTTCCTTGCCAATGACGGGTTACGGATTCATACT
>JBBIVC010000384.1:0-2056 GCA_037439905.1 Thermoflexus sp. | reverse complement strand
TCTTCGCGGATCCCCCACGCGAGGATGCCCCGACGGCGAATCTCCTGCCGCCGAAGGGCGTTTTCCGGCAGATCGAGTACGCCGGGGTCCTCAAGGGGACGAAACACCGGGACCTGGCACGCCAGTTCATCGATTTCCTTCTGAGCGTACCCGTGCAGGAAGACATCCCGGGCCAGATGGCGGTCTACCCGGTGAACCAGGAGGCGAAGGTCCCGGAGGCGTTCGTGAAGTTTTCGGAGGTGACCGTCCCGGCGGCCGATGTCTCCGCGGCCCAAATTGCGGCGAACCGGCAGAAGTGGATTGACGAGTGGACGAAGGTGGTCCTTCGCTGAGCACGTGGCTGAGGGACCGGAAGGCGGAGCTGGCGCTTGTTACGCCGGCGCTGGCCTTCCTGGCGGTGTTCCTGGCCTATCCGCTGCAGGGCATCGTGCGCGAATCGTTCACGCGCGGGGGCGGGGTCGCGCCGCTCTTCGAGGATACCTACTTTCTGGAACGCGCGTGGTTCACCACCTGGCAGGCCACGGCGTCGTCGGCCATTACGCTTGCGCTCGCCATGCCGGTGGCGTACGTGCTGGCCTGCTACGAGTTCCGCGGGAAAGCCGTGCTGGAAGCGCTCATTACCGTGCCGTTTGTGCTGCCCACCATCGTGGTCGCGGTTGCGTTCACGGCGCTGCTGGGTCCGCGGGGGATTGTGAACGACGCCCTCCAGGCCACGTTCGGGCTCAACGAGCCTCCGATCCGCCTGCTCAACACGATCTGGGCGATCCTCATCGCGCACGTCTTCTACAACGTCGCGCTCGCGGCGCGGATCATCTCCGTTTCGTGGGCCCGGCTTGATACACGGCTCGAAGACGCGGCGGCCATGCTCGGAGCGGGCAAGGTCTCGACGTTCATGCGGGTCACGCTGCCGCTGCTGCGCACGCCCATCCTCGCGGCGGGGTCCCTTGTGTTCCTGTTTTGCTTCACCAGCTTCGGCGTCGTGCTGATCCTCGGGGGATCGCAGTTCGGGACGCTGGAGACGGAGATCTACCGCGAGACGCTCTTCCTGTTCCGCCTGCCGGTGGCGGCGACGCTTGCGCTCGTGCAGCTCGGCGCCACCTTCGCGATGATGTGGCTGAACACGGCGCTGCAACGGCGGACGGCCCAGCCGGGCGCAGCGCGGCGGCGCGCGCTGCCGTGGACACCGGCCAGGCGCGTGGCGGTGGCGGCGATCGTGGCGGCAGTCGCCACACTCACTGTCGTTCCGCTGGCTGCGCTGGCCGAACGGTCGTTCCACGGCGACGCCGGATACACGCTGGAGTACTACCGGCGGCTCGACGACAACGTGCGCCAGCAGATCCTGTTCGTGGCGCCGGTAACGGCGGTGCGGAATTCGGTGAGCTACGCGCTCCTGACCATGTTGATTGCGCTGCCACTGGGGACGGCCGCGGCGCACGGGGCAACGCGGATGCGCTCCTCGCTGGCGGAGGCCCTGATCCAGCTGCCGCTGGGCGTCTCGGCAGTCACGCTGGGGCTGGGGTTCCTGGTGACGCTCGACCGGCCGCCGCTCGACCTGCGGGGGAGCCCGGCCATGGTGGTGATCGCGCATACCCTGGTGGGATTGCCGTTCGTCGCGCGGACGGTGGCGGCCCAGCTGCGCTCGCTCGACCCGCGGCTGCGGGAGGCAGCAACCATGCTCGGCGCGACGCCGGTGCGGACGTTCTTCGCCATCGACGTCCCGCTGACGTGGCGATCGATGCTGGCCGGGGGCGTGTTCGCGTTCGCCGTTTCGATGGGGGAGTTCGGTGCGACGTTGCTCATCGCGCGGCCCGAGTATCCGACCATCCCGCTGGCCATTTTCCGCTACCTCGGACAGCCGGGGGCGCTGAACTACGGACAGGCGCTGGCGATGGCGACTATCCTCATGGCGGTGACCGCTGCCGGGTTCTTCATCATCGACAGGTTGCGCTACCGGGAGTTCGGGGGATTCTGACGTTGGGCAACGGCGGGGCCGGGGGCAACAGTGGTTAGCGGCCTGGAGGCGCGGGATATTCATTTCAGCGCGGGCGGCGCTCAC
>JBBIVC010000383.1:0-2056 GCA_037439905.1 Thermoflexus sp. | reverse complement strand
CCCGGGTACTCCGGGTCTTCGATGAGGTCGCTTCCCGGGATGTAACCGCTCCCGGTGGCCGCTGCCGAAGGGCCGGGGGGTTCGGGTTGCCAGCCGTCCGCTTCCTCGGCTCCGTCGTATACCCCGGCCGGCGCGCGGGGATCGGGAGCTGCGACCGGCGCTCGCTGGAACGGGTCCGTCCGCCTGCGTGGAGGCTCTGGTCCCCGCACGAAGCCGTCGGGCCCGCCTGGCGGAAGCCGTTCTCCACCGACGAGCGAGTCCAGGAGCGGTTGAGGGTCGATCTTCAGGTAGTTGGCATAGGACCGCAGGAAACCGCGCACGTAGACAGGCGCTGGCAGCTCCTCGAAGTTCTCTGCTTCGAGCGCTTCCAGGAAGCGCAACGAAATCCGCGTATCCCTGGCCACCTGTTCAATGGTCAGCCCCCGATGTTCGCGGGTCGAACGCAGCGTTTCGCCGATACCAGCCACCTGCACCTCCGGGTAGCAACATAAGGTATGCCCGTTTTGTCAAACAGGCGACCTCCGGGTCAAGCGGTTGTCCGTCGCCCGGCTCCCGGTACGATGGCCCCGTGCGCCCCTGGATCGTCCTCGCTGCCCTGGTGCCGGTGTTCGCCCTCCCCGTGGCTGGCGCCCGCGCCCAGCCCTCCGTGCCCTCCAGCTTTTACGGCTCGGTCACCATCGATGGCCAGGCGGCCCCCGACGGGACCGAGGTACGCGCGCTCATCGACGGGGTGGATTGCACCCAGGCCGCGCCCGGCGAGCGCCCCGCGATTCGCCAGGGAAGCGCGACCGCCTACGTGGTGCACGTCGTGCATGAAAGCCAGCGCCCGGGCTGCGGCCGCGAAGGCAAGACCGTCTCGTTCACGATCGGCGGGCGGCCAGCGCTCCAGCGCGGCGCCTGGAAGGCCGGCCCGCAACAGCTCGACCTGAGCACCGGTTCGCCCGAGATCGTACCCCTCCCCACGTTCACCCCCACATCCCCCGGAGGCCCCGCCTCCCCCGCCACCGGCGGCGCCTCCACGCCGGCGCCGCTCGTGAGACCGAGCGGGACGCCCCCGACCGACGACGTTCGACTCCCGGGAACGGCCGGCTCCCCGGCCGCGACGTCGACGGGGTTGGACGGCGATGGCGCCGGCGAAGCTGGCCCTCCGGATGATGGTTCCGCATGGGTGGCCATCGCCGCGGCTGCCGGCGCCCTGGTGGCCGCCGGTGCGGTGGGTGGTGTGGTCATGGCCCGGCGTCGAAGACCGGTCCGCCCGGGGGACCCGTCTTAATCCCGGCTTTGGGGCTGTCGTATACGATAGAGATGGCGGCCTTGCCCCCGACCGCGCTATGAAAGTGCTGCCCTACCTGGCGATCTTCACGTTTGTGGCAGGCCTGAGTCTGCTGGTAGTCGGCTTCGCTTTCTCGAACGAGGATACCGGCGCCCCGCCGACGCCGGTCCCGGTCCTCGGTTTCGACATCCGGAGCACCGAGACCGCCACTCCCACCCCCAGCCCCACCAACGCGCCCACCGCCACCCCAACCCCGCTGCCCTTCGATGGGAAGGTGATCGACGGGCGGCTGGGCTTCCTGCTCGACGTGGGCCTGGGCTACCTGATCGTGATGGCCAACAACCAGCTCGACACGCCGAAGGACGGCGTGGGCAAGGTTGGCTGGTACTACATCTATGAGAAGCCGGGCTGGGGCGGGAACGCGCTCTTCGCCGCCCACGTGAACTACAACTTCAAGCAGGGCCCCTTCGCCAACCTCTACAAGGCGAAGGAAAAGGACCAGATCACGATTCAGATGGAAGGCGGCCCCGCATATGTCTACGAGGTCTTCTATCTGAAGCGCTACGACGTGAACACCATCCCCATGGGCGACCTGATCGACGGCATTCTCGATGGCGTGCGGCGGCCGGAAGGCGAAGAGTGGATCACCCTGATCACCTGCGGCGGACGCTTCCAGCAGACGCAGGAAAACGGCCTCGGCGAATACCTCGACCGCGACGTGGTGGTCGCCCGCCGCGTGCAGTAGCCCTTAACGCAGCGTTTCCGATCGTGATGCTCCCGCTA
>JBBIVC010000382.1:1544-2057 GCA_037439905.1 Thermoflexus sp. | reverse complement strand
TCCGCTGCGACTTCCCCAACCCGCCCGATTTCGTCGCCTACCCCCGCGACGAAGGGGAGGTCGCCGCCATCCTCGAATGGTGCGGCGAAGCCAACGTCGCGGCCGTCCCTTATGGCGGTGGTTCTTCCGTGGTCGGCGGAGTCGAGCCACCCGGGGGCGACCGGCCGGTGGTGAGCATCGACCTCAAGGAGCTCGACCGGGTGCTGGAGATCGACGCGACCTCGCGGGCGGCGCGCATCCAGGCGGGCGTGCTCGGCCCTGCGCTCGAAGACCAGCTCCGCCCGCACGGCTTCACCCTCCGCCACTTCCCCCAGAGTTTCGAGTGGTCGAGCCTCGGCGGCTGGATCGTCACCCGCTCGGGCGGCCACTACGCCACCAACCACACCCACATCGATGACTTCGTCGAATCGGTGCGCATGGTGACGCCGAAGGGCGTTTGGGAATCCCGGCGCCTGCCGGGGAGCGGGGCGGGCCCGAGCCCCGACCGGCTGGTGATCGGCAGCGAGGGCATCC
>JBBIVC010000382.1:0-1515 GCA_037439905.1 Thermoflexus sp. | reverse complement strand
GTATGCGCATCCAGGCCCGCCCGCGCTTCCGCGCCTCGGCGGGGATGGTGTTCCCCACCTGGGAGGCCGGGTTCGAGGCCGCGCGCCGGGTGGTGCAGGCCAAGCTCTGGCCGGCGAACTGCCGCCTGCTCGATCCCGGCGAGGCGAGTGCCGCGGCGGGGGTCGAAGGCAGCCACGCCCTGCTCATCATCGGGTTCGAATCGGCCGAGGTGCCACAGGACGCGTTCATCCACGAGGCCGTGAAGATCGCCCGCGAATCCGGAGGCGAGGTCGATGCCGCCGGGATCAGGGTCTCGGATGGCGCCGACGAGGAGACCGGCAGGCAGGGCGCGGTCGGCGCGTGGCGCAACTCCTTCATCCGCGCGCCCTACCAGCGCAACCTGACCGCCGGCATGGGTGTGGTGGGCGACACCTTCGAGACCTCGATCACGTGGGACCGCTGGCCCGAGTTCGACCGCACCGTGCGGGCAGCGGTGAGCGGCGCGCTGGAGCGGGTGTGTGGCGGCGGCACGTTGACCTGCCGGTTCACCCACGTGTACCCGGATGGCCCGGCGCCGTACTACTCGTTCCAGGGGATGGGCAGGCCGGGCGCCGAGCTGGAGATGTGGGCCGAACTGAAGCAGGCCGCCAGCGACGCGGTCATCGCCGGTGGCGGGACGATCACCCACCACCACGCGGTGGGCCGCGACCACATGCCATGGTACCGCCAGCAACAGCCGCCCCTGTTCGGGGCGGCCCTGCGAGCGGCGAAGGTCGCGCTGGACCCGAATGGTGTGTTAAACCCGGGGATACTGGTGTAGAGGGCGAGAGTCGGGAGTTGCAGTGCAGAACAGGCGGCCCCAGCCCTGCCGTATTCTGGTTGTGTGATTCGATGGCCGATTCCCCAACATACTCAGCTCGAACTGGTCGCTCTGCTGGCGTTGCGCAGCCTCGATCCGACCATTCCCAAGGACGGCTTGGTCCACTCCGCTCGAATCTCAGTGCCCGGACTGAAGTCGTCCCGCGAAGTGGATGGGCTCTACCTTTGCGTTGGGCACACGCCGCCGCGAGTCACTGTCGAGGTGCAGCAGCGGGGCCGGCCGGTCGACCAGAGCGGTCTCGACGCTTTTGAGGGAAAGCAGCGTCAGTTAGGCGCCGACCAGACCATCGTCGTTTCGCAAGCCGGCTTTTCGGAGGACGTGCTGACGAGAATCCAGCAGAGTGGCGGGCGGCTCCGAGCCCTCATCCTGTCTGAGATCCGACTGACGTCTGGGGACGACTCACGAAACGCGACGGCAGAGCTCTGGCTGGAGACTGCGGCGGGAACGTCCGATACGGTCGGCCTTCGCTCACTTGAGGTCATCGACCCGCTCGCCGGTACCCTGGGCTCGGCCATGTACGGAACTGGCCAAGCTCTCAAGGTCTTGGCAGTCGTCATCGCTTCTAGCGAAGTCGAGGTGAGTGGAGGTAGCGCCGATGTGGTGGTTATGGGCAGAGATCTCACACCGACCTCGCTCAAGTCCATCAGATTCCGGG
>JBBIVC010000381.1:0-2062 GCA_037439905.1 Thermoflexus sp. | reverse complement strand
GGCAGGGGCGCGATGGGTTCTTCTTTCTCTTGGGCGATGAGCGGCGCGGCAAGGCGGTTTGGCACCGAGGACAGGAGACGCCTACGATTCGGCCTCGCAACCCCGGAGGATTTCCGCATGATTGACTGGCCCGCCATCCACCGCGAAGCGCTCGACATCTTCGTGCGCTACCTGCAGATCGACACCTCGAACCCGCCGGGGAACGAAAAGCCCGCTGCCCGCTTTCTCGGGGGGCTGTGCGAGGCTGCAGGCATCGAGGTCGAGTACATCGAGACCGCGCCGAACCGGGAAGTAATGGTGGCGCGGTTGCGGGGCGATGGGTCGAAGCGGCCGATCATGCTGTGCAACCACACGGATGTCGTGCCGGTGGAGGCGCAGTACTGGACGGTCCCGGCGTTCGAGGGCGTGATCAGGGACGGGCGGATCTATGGGCGGGGCACCGTGGATATGAAGGGCTGCGGCGTGATGCAGCTGATCGCCTTGCTACTGCTGAAGCGGCAGGGGGTCGCGCTGAAACGCGATGTGGTGTTCTGCGCGGTGCCCGATGAGGAGGCCGGGAGCGACTGGGGGATGCTGTGGCTCTGTGAGCACCGCCCGGACATCGTGGACGTGGAGTTCGAACTGAGCGAGGGAGGGGGCGGCAGCACGCGGTTCGGGCGGGAAGAGGCGAAGCTGTTCAGCGTCGCGACCAACGAGAAGGACCTCTGCTGGCTGAAGCTGACCGCCGTGGGGAGGCCGGGGCACGGGAGCGTGCCACACCCGGACAACTCGGCGGTGTACCTGGTACAGGCTCTCAACCGGCTGGTGGAGTGGGAGCGCCCGCTGACCTTCACTCCCGACACGGAGACGTACCTGGAACGGCTGGCGGATGCGGGGCTGATGCCCCGGGACCGCGCGGAGGTGGAGGAGCGCATCCGCCAGTCGCCCGAGATGCAGGCGATGTTCGTGAACACGCTGAACCTGACGATGCTGAACGCAGGCATCAAGGCGAACGTGATCCCCGCGAAGAGCGAAGCGGTCATCGACTGCAGGCTGCTCCCCGGCCAGTCGAAAGAGGACTGGATGCGCCAGGTCCGGGAGCGGATTGCGGACGATCGGATCACGGTCGAACTGTATTCGCCGGACCAGGGTGAGCCCGAGCGCGTGCCGTGGGATACCGAGCTGTTCCGCACCATCAACGACGTGGTGAAGGAGGCGATGGAGGATGCGGTGGTGGTGCCGGGGATGACGATCGGCGGGACGGACAACCGCTTCCTGCGGGCGAGGGGCATCCCGGCGTACGGGTTCATCCCGTGCCTGCTCAGCCCTGAGGAGCGGCGCGGCTTTCATGGAAACGACGAGTTCATGACGGTCGAGAACTTCCAGATGGGGTGCGAGCTGATGTACGAGATCGTGCGGCGGATGGTGGTGTAGGAGGGGCGGCCGCGCACGTTGCCTCACACGCGGCGAGGGGCGAGCCTTGGGAGTATGGACAGGCGCCGGCGGTGGATCGTGGGGATTGTGATGGGAGCGGTGCTGGCGGGGGCTCTGCTGGCAGGGCAGGTATGGGTGTTCGTTGCCTTGAGCTGGACGCACCGGGAGCCGCTGGCCGACGCGGACATCGGGTTCAATTTCAGTTGCGACCAGGCTGAGTACCTCCTGCTCGAGGACCCCGCGGCCGGGGAAGGCGGCTTTGTGGATGACGCGCGGCCCGGGCGGGCCGGTTGGTGCGCGGAGACGCTGCAAACCCTGATCGAGTTGACCGGCGCCCGGCACATTCGGCTGAGCGTGCCGTGGGACGAGGTGGAGCCGGCGCCAGGAGCGTTCGATTTTGAAACGCTCGATGCGCAGCTGGATGCGGCGGAGCGGGCCGGGGCGAAGGTCTCGCTTTCCGTGGGGATGAAGGCGCAGCGGCACCCGGAGTTCTACATCCCGGCGTGGGCGATGGAGGGGCTCGACCTCCCGGACGGGGCCGTGCTCTCGAGCGACCGCGTGTTGCGGCAGCGCGCGTTGCGGATGGTGGTGGCGGTCGTCCGGCACGTGGGTGAGCGGCGCGTGGTGGATTCCTGGGGGGCCGAGAACG
>JBBIVC010000380.1:0-2067 GCA_037439905.1 Thermoflexus sp. | reverse complement strand
TGGAGGTGATGGGGCGGACGAGCGGGGCGATCGCCCTGCACACGGCAGTGGCCGGGGGCGCGGCTGGTGTGCTTGTGCCGGAGGCGACTGACCAGATGGGGCAGCTGGTGGAACAGCTGCGCGCATCGATCGCGAGAGGAAAACGGAGCCACATCATCGTGGTGGCAGAGGGCGACGAAGCGGGCGGCGCGTTTTCGGTGGGCGAGGCGGTAGGGAAGGCGCTCGACCACCCCTACCGCGTGGTGGTGCTTGGGCACATCCAGCGCGGCGGACGGCCGACCATGCGGGACCGGCTGGTGGCATCGGAGGCGGGCGCGATGGCAACCCTGGCGCTGCTCGAGGGCAGGACTGGCGTGATGATCGGCCGGCAGGGCGGACGATCGGTCGAGGTACCGCTCAGGGAGGTGGTGGCCCACCGGCATCCGGAGCCGAACCTGGCCCTGCTGAAGCTCGCCCAGGAACTCTCGCGCTGACGGAATCGCCGCGAGCCATCGTACGATCAGCAACACGTTACCCGGGGGAGCAGCGCAGCATGGTTATGGCCGAAGTTGGAGCACCGGCGCCGGAGTTCACCTTGAAGGACCAGGATGGCCGCGAGGTCTCTCTCGCATCGCTGAAGGGCAGGTGGGCGGTCGTGTACTTCTACCCGAAAGACGATACGCCGGGGTGCACCAGGGAGGCATGCAACTTTCGCGATAATCACGCGGCGATCGAAGCGGCGGGAGCCGTGGTGCTGGGCATAAGCGGTGACAGCGCCCAGGCCCACCAGCGATTCGCGGCCAAGTACGGGTTGCCGTTCAGGCTCCTGGTGGACGAAGGGAACGAGGTTGCCAGGGCGTTTGGCGCGTGGGGCACCAAGAACATGTACGGCAAGAAGTACGAGGGGGTCATCCGTTCGACCTTCGTGATCGACCCTGAGGGACGTATCGCGAAGGTGTGGCCGAAGGTAAAGCCGGACGCTCACGGGGCGGAGGTGCTGGCCTCGTTGCGGGAACACGCGTCGTAGGGCGCTTCCACTTCGTCGCCTCTAGGCCCCGCGGGCGGTAGGATGCGCGGGCAATCCGGAATGGGGTGATTCGCCAATGTCGCTGTACGGAGAACGGGCCGGCTGTGGCCGGCGCTGGGATGAGCCCCGCACGCCGCCGCACGCACTCCCGGGCGATCGGCCCGTATGGCCGCGCGACCGGGTGGTGGACGTGCTGCACATGAAGATCGAGATCAAGCTCGACGTCCCCGGCAAGCGCGTCACCGGGACGGTGACCCACTCCGTGGCGCCCCTGAACGATGGAACCCGTTACGTCGAGTTTGACGCTATCGGGATGGTGATCCCGGCGGTGACGGTCGCGAAGAAGCCAGCGCCGTTCGATTACGACGGGGCGAAACTCCGGGTGGACCTTGGCGAGGGGCGCAGGCGCGGGCAGGAGCTGGCGATCGGGATCACCTTCGAAGCCCAACCGCGCATCGGGATGTACTTCATCGCCCCCGACGAGGCGTACCCCGGCAAGCCGGTGCAGGTGTGGACGCAGTGCCAGGACGAGGACACCCGCTACTGGCTGCCGTGCTTCGATCACCCGAGCGAGAAGGCCACCAGCGAGATGATCGTGACGGTGCCGGGCGACTGGTTCGCGCTCTCGAACGGCCGGCTGCTGCAGGACAGAAGGAACCGTGACGGGACGCGGACGTTCCACTGGCACCAGGACCGGCCGCATTCGACTTACCTGCTCACGCTCGCGGCGGGCGAGTTCAGGCGCCTCGACGCGACGCGCGACGGGCTGACCATCGATTACTACGTCGAGGAAAAGGATGCCGCGGACGCGGAGCGCACCTTTGCGAACACGCCGGCGATGGTGGCACTGTTCGAGAAAGTAACGGGCGTGAAGTATCCCTGGTCGAAGTACAGCCAGGTGGTGGTCCGCGACTTCGTGTTCGGGGGGATGGAGAACACGAGCGCGACGACGATGACCGAGAACATCATCGTGGACCGGAAGGCCGCGGTAGACTTCACGAGCGACCCGTTGATCTCCCATGAGCTGGCGCACCAGTGGTTCGGCGACCTGCTGACGTGCC
>JBBIVC010000379.1:0-2080 GCA_037439905.1 Thermoflexus sp. | reverse complement strand
GACGATCGACCAGCCCGTTCGCGCCTCCAGGCTGACGGTGTACTCGCAGCCCACCGCCGGGGGGAGGTCCTCAAAGGTGACGTTGCCAGCGCTTCCAGTGGAACCGGCACGCACCTCCCCACATCCAGCCAGGAGGACTTTCCAGCCCTCGCCGGGGCTCCCGGCGGCATGGGCGAGCGAAATCTCGGTCAGCGTGGCGGAGATAGCGACGCGTGGCTGCTGGAGGAAGACGGCGTGTTTGGTCTCGCCAAGGCCAACAGCGACGGCGACCAGCACCGGAGAGGTGGCGCGCCAGCCTGGAAGGGCGCCCTCCCGCACTTCGTAGGCGCCGCCCGTGACCACCGGGAACTGCACGGTCCCCGCGCTGCCGGTGGGGAGCTCGATCGCGCCGTCACGGCCGGTCACCTCGATTGGCCAGCCGCCAATGCCTGCTTCGCCGGGGTCGCGCACCCCGTCGCCATCGAGGTCGTTCAGAACCTCGACGGTGATGACGCCGGCCTCGAGAACTGTCCCACACCCGGCGTTATCGAAGCGCACGTAGGTGACGCGGCCCTTGCCGATGTCGAACGGCACGTCCGCATCCCCCACGACAGCGGTCGTCCCCGCATCCGGCGGGAGGGCGTCCTGCTCCGCGGCAGCTGTGGTCTGAAAGTCAGCGGCGGTCGCGCCGGCTTCGCACGCCACCCGGCCGCCGAGCTGACGGATGGCATACGACCCGACCGGGACGCGAGCGAAGGTCCGCACGGCGGTTGTCACCGGCGGATCCGGGCCGGGATTCGGAGGCGTGGTTAGCCCAGGACTGCCGACAACCGGAGCGGTTGTTGCGAACTGCCACTCTTCCGCGGTGATGGACGGGTGCGTTTCGTTGACGACCAGCAGCAACGACCCCACGGCCACGCTCACAAGGCAAATGTGGACCTCATCGCCGGGTTGCACGCCGGACACCTCAACCGCCACGGTGTCATCGGCCGAAGGTTCCGCCGGTCCGCTGAAGAGGCTGCAGTCTCCGCGGAAAGCCGTGACAGCCGCCCAGCCGGTCGGGACAGCGGCGGTGACCGCCAGGCTGGAGCCCCCGGCAGCGATCACGACCGCCTTGTGCCACGTGTCGACAGGGCTCCCGGATTCGGCCCACGGGCCGGCATCCACGGCGACCGAGAATGCGGATGGGTCGCCCGGGGCGCCCAGGTACAGCTGGTGGACCGTCACCGCCGCCACGAGGCGCTCCAGCGTGAAGGTCACCGTGCACTCGCCGCCCGGCGGCAGGTCCACCAGCGCGTCAGCTGCTCCGGCGGCCTGCGCGGTGCGCCATGCGCAGGCGTCACCTTCGAGCGAGGGTTCGCCCGAAAGACGCCATCTCACCGAATCGAAGCCAACCTCCACGGCGTGCGCGACCAGCGGGTCGACGGTCACGGGACCCCAGTCGAAGCCCCCGGCGACCGGGGACGGGGCAACAGAGGAACCATCGACCCCGACCAGCGGGATGTCGACCTGGCCCAGGGGAATGCCGTGCTCGACGAAGCTTGCCCGTACCGTGAGCGCGGCCTGGCGGAAGCTGCACGAGCGATAGTCCGCCACGGGTTCGAGTCCCGCCGGACAAGCGCCGGCCACCCGCCCGTCCGGGACGAGGATGTCGACCTGGCCGCTCCAATCGACTGGCACCAGGCAGGTCCAGGTGGAGAGCGAGCCATCGCTGGCGTCGGCCGCCGTGCACGAGGGCAGAATGTCCGGCGACGAGAAGGCGATGGCTGGCCGGGTGACCGGGAGCTCGGGCGGGAAGTAGTGATGCGCGACCATCACCGTCCGCGTGCACAGCGCAGGGTCGCCTGCGAGCCCAATGTCCGGCCCGGGCAGTTCGACCCAGGAATCGTCCGCAACGAAGTGGTACTCGGCGACGTTTTCGAACGTGCGGGCGGCGCATTCCTGCTTCACCAGTGACGCGGGGCGAACCGTCCACTTGACCGAGACACCCGCAGGGAGTGTGCAGGAGGCGCCGGCCGCCGACGTGACATCGCCCGTGCAGTGGCCGCTGCCGGTGGAGTACACGGGCCCGGAGACCACCGCGGCGCCGGTGTCGCGGAGC
>JBBIVC010000378.1:1205-2083 GCA_037439905.1 Thermoflexus sp. | reverse complement strand
AAGCGACGCCGAAGTCGATCGTGCCGGCAATGCCTACACCCTGGCAGTCCTGCAGGCCGCCCGGATGGACGGCGCCGCCTTCCTCGCCGATGTCGCCGAAGCGCTCCCCGAACTTGCCGGCCCCCTCGCCGCTGCCGCCGAAGCCATCCGCGACCAGGTCAAGGCGCTCGCCCCCCTGGTCACGCTCTTCCCCTTCCCCACCGGCGGTCACGGCAACGTCAACACGCGGTCCGGCGACAAGCCGACGAAGCGGGGCGGGCTCCGCCGCGCGGCCGCCATGGCGCTCCGCAGGGCGGCGCAGCACGAGCGCACGGCCGCCCGCGCCATCGCCGAGGCGCTGGCCATGTTCGCCGCGTGACTGCACACTTCCCGGATGAAGCACTATCCCACCGTCCCCGGACTCTCCACACCGCGCGGCTACAGCTACGTCGTCACCGCCACCGGAAAGTTGGTCTTCGTTGCCGGTCAGATCGCCCTCGACAAAGACGGCAACGTCGTCGGCCAGGGCGATCTCCGCGCGCAAACCGTCCAGGTCTTTGAAAATGTCCAGGCCTGCCTCGCCGCGGCCGGCGCCACGTTCGCCGACGTCGTCAAACTCAACACCTACGTCGTGAACCTGAAGCCCGAAGACCTCCCCGTCATCCGCGAGGTTCGTTCGCGCTACCTGCCAGCGGAGAACCCGCCAGCCAGCACGATGGTTGGCGTCACCGCGCTCGCGATCGAGGGCCTGCTCATCGAAATCGAAGCCGTCGCCGTCATCGAGTAGCTTTGGTTAAGCCCCGGCCGGCGCGCTGCCGCCAAACGCCTGGCCACGCTACGATTTGTGACGCGAGGAACGAACGGTGGCAGACCTCTCCATCTACCTCTTCTGGTCGGGC
>JBBIVC010000378.1:0-1184 GCA_037439905.1 Thermoflexus sp. | reverse complement strand
ACGGCTGCGATCGCCGCATTCCTCTACGTCGCCTACGTCGCCAGTGCTTCCCTTGCCATCCGCCGGGTCACCGCCCAAACCACCGCTGGCACCGTCACCCTCGGCGCCACCAGTGGCACCGCCAACCCCGGCATCGGCCGCCTTGCCACCGCCTTCACGGGCATCACGGTCATCTTCCTCGCCGGGCAGGTTGCCACCCGCTGGGCCGCCGTCGGGCACGCGCCCTTCTCGAACCTGTACGAGTTCACCGCCGCCTTCGGCTTCGGCATCGCCGCCGCCTATCTCGCCTTCGAGGCCTACACCCGCAACCGCCGGTTCGGCCTCATCGCTCTTCCCATCGTGCTCGCGATGCTCTTCCTCGCCTCCCTCTTCCCCAGCGACATCGTGCCGCTCATCCCGGCTCTCCAGAACGGACCGCTCCTCACCATCCACGTGAGCGTGATGATGCTCTCCTACGCGGTCCTCACCGTGAGCTTCTGCGGCGCGGTCGTCTACCTCCTCCAGGGCGGCGAGGGCCACCGCCGCTACGCCGCCCTCCCCTCGGCCGAGGCTGCCGGCGACCTCGCCCACAAGGCTGTGATGGTCGGCTTCCCGCTGCTGGGGCTGGGCATCGCGCTCGGCGCCTGGTGGGCCAACAGCGCCTGGGGCCGCTATTGGGGCTGGGACCCGAAAGAAACGGCCGCACTCGCCACCTGGCTCAGCATCGCAGCCTACTTCCACGCCCGCGCCGGCAATGGCAGCGTCGCCGGCGCCCCCGGCATCCGCAAAATCGTCCCCGAGCGCGTCCGCCGCGGCTGGCGCCCCGACCCCATGTGGTGGCTCGTCGCCATGTGGGCCCTGGTCATGTTCACCTACTTCGGCGTCAACCTCTGGGTCAGCGGCCTCCACAGCTACGCCGGGGTGTAGGACCACCCCAGGGCGGCGGCGAGGTAGACTCCTCCCTCCTCCCTCCTCCCTCCCGCCTCCCCTCCCCATCCCGCCCCCTTAGCCCGCAGGCGGTACAATGCCTTTCGTGGATGGATTCACCCTTTCCGAGGTTCCCCAGCTCCGCTCTCCCGTCGTCATCATGGCCTTCACCGGCTGGAGCGATACCGGCACCGTCACGACAGACACCGCCCGGCACCTTGTCGATGCCTACGACGGCGAGCGCTTCCTCACCGTCGACCCCGAGGACTACTACGTCT
>JBBIVC010000377.1:0-2120 GCA_037439905.1 Thermoflexus sp. | reverse complement strand
CGGCTGGGGTTTCAGCCACCGCTTCCTCAACCGCGGGGGCTTCCTCGACCTTCTTGCGGACGCGGGCGCGTGCCTGGCGGGCGGCCTCGGCTGCAGGCGAGGGCGCCGCGGGGGCGGGCGCTGCGGGCGCGGGTTCGGCCACGGCAACCTGCGGGACGCTCAGGGGCCGGAGCCGCTTCACCTTCGGCGCGGCGGTAGCAAGGGCGGCGAGGGCGGCCTTGCGGGCTTCCTGGGCCTTCAGGCTGCCGGCGATCTGCGACTGGTGCGGATGGGTTGGGCCGGCATACACCTTCAGGTGCTTGAACATTTTCTTGCCAAGCGGGCCGCCGGGGAGCATGCCCCAGACCGCCTGTTCGACGACGCGGGCGGGGAAGCGGGCCATTTGCTCGGTGAAGGAGCGCGCCTTGAGGCCGCCGGGGTAGCCGGAGTGCGTGTAGTAGACGTTCTGCTCGGCCTTCTTGCCGCTCACCTTCACCTGCGAGGCGTTGATGATGATGACGAAATCACCATCGTCGAGGTGCGGCTCGTAGGTCGGCTTGTGCTTGCCACGGAGGAGGCGCGCCGCCTCGCTGGCGACACGGCCCAGCGGGCGACCGGCAGCGTCGATGACGTGCCAGTCCTTGTAGACCTCCGAGGCCTTGATGCGAACGGTTGAGTTCATACCACGTAACCCTCGTCGTACCACACGCGCTCCAGGGAAAGGCCATGAGGGGGGGCGACATGCGCCATCGAACCTGGCCGTGCCTGCTGGAGCAGGCGGACGAAATCCTCCACGTTGGCGGCGTGGCGCCCGACCCTGACCAGTTCGCCGGTGATCCGGCGGACCATCTGGGGCAGGAACGCGTCTGCCTCGATGTCGAACAGGAAGGTGCAGCCTTCGCTGCGCCATCCCGCGGCGAACACGGTGCGCACCGGTGTGCGTCCCGGTTCGAGTGGCCCGGAGCACGCGATGAAGTCGCGCCTCCCGGGCAGAGCGCCGGCGGCGAGCTGCATGGCCTGGAGATCGAGGTCGCCCTCGATGAACCAGGCAGTGCGGCGCACGAGCGGGTCGCGCGCTTCGCCGATGGCGATGGTGTAGCGGTACCAACGCCTGCGTGCCCAGCGCCGCGGGTCGAAATCCGCGGGCACTTCGCGCACGGCGCGAACCGCTACATCTTCCGGCAGGTTGGCGTTAAGCGCCTTCCTGACGGTTGCCGCCTCGTGCCGCGTTTCCGCGGAGAAGGCGGCGACCTGGCCCCTGGCGTGGACACCGGCATCGGTGCGCCCAGCCAGGGCGACGCGCGTTGGGACTCCGAAGAGCACTCCCGCGGCGCGTTCCAGTTCGTGCTGGACGGTCCGTGCGTTCGGCTGGAGCTGAGAGCCGGCGAACGCGGTACCGTCGTAGGAGACCGTGGCCGCGAAGCGTTTCGCGGTCACGCTGGCTCAGTCCTCCGCGCCTTTTTCCTCCCCGGCCCCATCGGTGGCCTCGACGGAAGCTTCCGCCTCGTCCACGGTCGCCTCGGCCTCAGTCTCGGCGGGAACCTCCTCGGCCGCGGAAGCGGCGGGTTCCCCGGCTACTGCTGTTGGCTCCTCGACGGGCGGCTCCTCGGGGGCGGCCGGTGCGGGGGCGGGGGCAAAGGCCGGGGCTGCTGCGCGGGCCGACGGCGCGGCGGTCACGCGGTTGGGCCGCGGGGTCGGCGGGGCATCGACGACATCGACGAGCTCGATCGTGGCCATCCTGGCGCCGTCACCCTTGCGGGGCTCCAGGCCGGTGATGCGCAGGTAGCCGCCCGGGCGGGAGGCCATGCGCGGGCCGATGACATCGAACACCTTCTTTACGACCCTGGGGTCGTAGACGAAGCGCATGGCCTGGCGGCGGGCGTGGAGGTCTCCACGGCGGCCGAGGGTGATGATGCGCTCGGCCATGGGGCGAATCTCTTTCGCCTTGGCTTCGGTGGTCGTGATGCGCTCATGCCGCAGCAGGTCGGTGACCAGGTTGCGGTAGAGGGCGAGGCGGTGGCTGGTTTCGCGGCCGAGGTGGCGGCCGGCTACGCGGTGTCGCATGGTGATCAGTCCTCGTCGTCGGCGCCGATGAGGTCTTCGGCGCTTCCATCTTTCAGGAGAGCTTCCTTCAGGGCCTT
>JBBIVC010000376.1:0-2165 GCA_037439905.1 Thermoflexus sp. | reverse complement strand
GACTTCGGCGTCGCCTTCGAGGAGCTCCGCCCAGGTGGCGATGCCGGCGGTGCCCCGGGGCTGTCCATCGGCCGGACCGTCGGCGCCAGCGAAGCACTCCAACGCTGTTTCGAGCGCGCCTGCGACGGCTTCGATGGGGTCCACATCGAGAGGGCCGAGCGGCGCGAAGAGCTCGATGGCGCCGAGGCCGGATGGCCAGGCCTCCCAGGGGACGAATGGCCCCACTTCTTCGGTGAGGATGTCGTGGACGTAGAACCCTGCGCGTCCGGGTGAGTACCCGTACACGATGGCATGTTCGTGGAGGTGGAAATCCCAGCCGATGAGCGGTCGCCCGGCATCGAGGTGGGCGATTGCCCAGGCGATGGCCGCGGCGTGCTGGCCTTCACCGTGGTGTTCGAAGCGTTGCCAGCGGACGCCGGTACGTTCGTAGCGGCTCACCATGGCCGCCCAGTCCAGGTCGGACGGGCCGGAAGGCAGGGCCGCGACCCCGGCGCGGGTGCCCAGGCAGAAGTGCCAGGCGTGGCCGGTGAGCCCCATGATGGCGTGGCGCGGCAGGGGCTGGCCGAGGTGAGCGAGGATGCCTTCGAGCGCGCCAGCGGCGCTGGTCCAGTTCGGTGCGAGCTGGAGGCCGGGAATCTCGGTCACGGATCGAGTGTAGAACGGCCGGGAGGTATGCCGGGCGAGCGGGATCGCCACAAGGGCCCGTAGACTTCTGCTACCACAGGACGAGGGGGGCCGCGATGGCCGAGGAAATGGGGATTTTCGAGGTGATGTACCACTGCCGGGCGATGCGGCGGATCAAGCCCGATCCGGTGCCGGAGGAGCTGCTGATCCGGCTCATCGATGCGGCAAACCAGGCGCCTTCGGGCTCGAACGCGCAGAACGGCCGCTGGATCGTGGTGCGCGACCGCGAGGTGAAGGAGCAGCTGGCCGAGCTGAATATGAGGGTCTTCCAGGCCTACACCGGGCCGGGTGGAGGGCGGCCCGCAGCGCTACCGCACCAGCCCGCGGACGCGCGAGCGCGCATGCTCGAAGCGGTGCGGTGGCAGGCGGAGCATTTCGCCGAGATCCCCGCGCACATCATCGCCTGCCTTGAGGTGGCGCTGCCCATCCGCGATACGTTTTCGGCTGGCGCTGGCGCGGGCGGTTCGATCTGGCCAGGGGTCCAGAACCTCCTGCTGGCAGCGCGGGCGCTGGGGCTGGCGGCAACGCCGACGACGTTCGCCATTGCCGACCGGGGCGCGGCCCAGCGGGTGCTGGGATTGCCAGAGAACATTCTCCCGTTCGCGCTCATCCCGGTTGGCTACCCGATGGGCAAGTTCGGACCGGTCACGCGGCGGCCGGTGAGCGAGATCATGCGCTGGGACCGGTGGTCGTAGGCCGGAGAGTACAGCGGCCTTGACGGTCGCGCTTTCCCACGCGAATTCGCCCCGTAGAATGCGGCACTACTCTAGCCGGGAGGCCACTGTGCCGGAGACCTGGGAACTCACCACCCTGGAAAACGGGCTGCGGATTGTGACGACGCCGATGCCCGCCACCCAGGCGGCATCGGTCAATATCTTTGTGGGGGTCGGGTCGAGGTCCGAGCCCGCGCGCCTGAACGGGATCACACACTTCCTCGAGCACATGGTGTTCAAGGGGACCCACAAGCGCCCCGATGCGTTCCTCATCGCGCAGGAGATTGAGGGCGCGGGCGGCACGCTCAATGCCTACACGAACAAGGAGTTCACCTGCTACTGGAACATTGTGCCCTTCGACCGGGTGGCGACGGCGATCGATGTGGCCGCCGACATGCTGCTGAACTCGAAGCTGGAGCAGGAAGAGATCGAGCGAGAATGCCCGGTGGTGCAGCAGGAGCTGAAGCGCAACCACGACAACCCGGCCGCCTGGGCCGGCAGGCTCATCGGGCAGGCGGTGTACGGTGAACAGCCGGCCGGGTGGGATGTGGGCGGACCGGTTGACCTGGTGGCGACGTGGAAGAGGCCGGACTTCGTCGAACACATCGAGGAGTGGTACAAGCCGGGGAACATCGTCGTTTCGGTGGCCGGGAACGTGACGCATGAGCAGGTGGTCGCGCTTGCCCGGCCGCTCTTCGAAGGCATGGCGCCGGGGCCAGTCCCGGCGGTGGTCCCCTACGACCCGTCGATCACGGGGCCGAGGGTGAC
>JBBIVC010000375.1:382-2175 GCA_037439905.1 Thermoflexus sp. | reverse complement strand
AGCTCGCCCTGGAGGCGGGTCAGCAGACCACCCACATGAAGCTGCTGCCCGGCGAGAGCATCCGTACCCCGCGCATCCTGCTCGTGCTCTGGCAGGGCGGCGACCGGCTGCGAGGGCACAACCTGCTGCGCAGGCTGCTGTTGGCCCAGTACGTTCCCCGGGATGAGACCGGGGTGCTGGCGCCGTTGATCGGCCAGTTCGGGGTCGACCAGCAGCTCAACTGGTGTACGGAAGCGAACCAGCTCCCGCAGATTCCCCGCATGGCGAAGACCGGCGTGGAGATGTTCTGGCTGGATGCCGGGTGGTTTGCGGGCGAGTGGCCCTACGGTGTCGGGAGCTGGGTACCGAAGCCGGCCTTTCCGCGCGGCCTCAAGCCGCTCGGCGACGCAGCCCATGAGAACGGGATGAAGTTCATCCTCTGGTTCGAGCCGGAACGGGTGTGCAAGGATACCCGAATCGCGAACGAGCACCCGGAGTGGGTCCGCTGGACCGACCCAACCGACCGGTCCGGGCTGTTTAAGCTGGACGACCCCGCCGCACGGCGCTGGCTGACGGACCACTTGGTGAAGTGCGTGACGGACTGGGGCGTTGATGTCTACCGCAACGACTTCAACATCGCCCCGCTGCCTTTTTGGCAGGCCGCGGACGCTCCCGACCGCCAGGGCGTCACGGAAAACCACTACATCGAGGGCCTCTACGAGATGTGGGACGAGATCCGGGCGCGCAAGCCGGGCCTCACGATCGACAACTGCGCGAGCGGCGGACGGCGCATCGACCTCGAAACGATCAGCCGCAGCTATCCGCTATGGCGCAGCGACACGGCCTGTGGGAGGCCGGTCTCCTCAGCGTGGGATCAGTGCCAGACCGCCGGGCTGAGCCTCTACGTGCCGCTCCATTCCTCGGGCGCGTGGGGCTTCGACCCATACGTGTTCCGGAGCGTCATGACGACCGCCGTGGCGCTGAACACGGACATTTGGCGGGACGACTACCCGTTCGGCCCGGCGACCGAGCGGCTTCGGGAGGTGAAGGAACTGCGGCCGTACTGGCTCGGCGACTACTACCCGCTGCTGCCGATCAACCTAGACGAGTCCCATTGGTGCGCGTGGCAGTTCAACCGTCCCGACTCTGGCGACGGGTTCGCGATGTTCTTCCGCCGCCCGCAGAGTCCGTACGCGGTGACGGAGGTGGCCCTGCGAGGGCTGGACCCGGCTGCGGTATACGAAGTCACGTTCGTGGACACCGAAGTGGAGCGGACGATGACGGGCGCGGAGCTGGCCCGGTTCCGCGCGGAGATCCCCTCTGCGCCGGGCACGCTGCTGGTCCGGTACGAGAAGGCGAGCCGCTAGCCCTCGGGCTTGCGCGCGATGAACGTCACGAACCGCTCCGGCCCCTCCTGCGAGCAGTGAACTCGGCGCCCCGCGTTCCGTAGCGCCTCGATGAGGGGTTGCGGACGGAAGCCGCTTGTGACTTTCACCAAGGACCCCGCAGACAACCGGCCCGCCGCCGCGACCACCGTTCCGAGCGGAACCTCGCCCGCCGCCAGCATCGCGTCCGCGTCGATCGTTTCCACGACCGTGCCCTCCCGGACCCACTCCGGCTCCGGGGCCTCCTCACCGGCTTCCGCGAACTCCTCCATCGGCTGCCCGGCCGCCTGACGGAGCGCCGTCACCAGGTCGCGCCCGGAGACGCCCCCGACCTTCGCCGCAGCCTCGAGCGTCGTCACCTTCGCGACCGTCTTGCGCAGCACCGGGTTCTTCAGCCGCCGGAACGCCGGGGCCTGGGCGATCAGAGTG
>JBBIVC010000375.1:0-372 GCA_037439905.1 Thermoflexus sp. | reverse complement strand
CTCCGGGTACGCCTCCAGAAGCTCGGCCACCTTCATCCGCGGGGTGATCGGCGGGCGGTCCATCAGTCGTACTGCAGCAGCCGGCGCTCGCCCTCCAGCGCGCGCAGCCGCGTGAGGTCCTGTGTAACCTCGAGCGTGCCGAGGTACTCGCCCTTGTCGTCCCGCACCGCGAAGTAGCGGATGTGTACGAATTTGCCGTGCATCTCGATCCAGAACTCCGCCACGCTCTGCCGGCCCGCGCGGAAGTCCTCGAGGATGCGCCGCACCGTGTCCACGCTGGCCGGCGGGTGGCAGTGCTGCACCTTCCGCCCGATGATGGCCTTCGGACGGGCGAAAACGCGATCCGCCCCCTCGGTGAAGTAGCGCACCGTG
>JBBIVC010000374.1:0-2193 GCA_037439905.1 Thermoflexus sp. | reverse complement strand
CCTCCTCCCGAACTACCGCGGCAGCACCGGCTACGGCAGCGAATACATGCTCAAGTTGCGCGGAAGCTGGGGCATCTACGACGTCCAGGATGCAAAGTACGGGGCCCAGGACCTCGCCCGCCGCGGTCTCGCCGATGCCGGCCGCCTCGTCATCATGGGGGGCAGCGCCGGCGGGTTCACCGTCCTCCAATCGCTCGTCGAGCTCCCCGGCTTCTACAAGGCGGCGATCTGCATGTTCGGCGTTGCCAACCAGTTCACGCTCGCCGCCGATACCCACAAGTTCGAGGCGCGCTACCTCGATTCCATGCTTGGCCCCCTCCCCGAGGCCGCCGCCGTCTACCGCGAACGCTCCCCCATCTTCCACGCGGACCGGATCAAGGACCCCATCGCGGTGTTCCAGGGCGACATCGACCGTGTGGTCCCGCGGGAGCAGAGCGATACGATCGTCGCCTCGCTCAGGGCGCGCGGCGTCCCCCACGAATACCACGTGTACGAAGGCGAAGGCCACGGCTGGCGCAAGAGCGAGACGATCGACGCCTTCTACAAGTCGGTCGAAGCCTTCCTCAAGACGCACGTCCTCTTCGCATAGGCCACCCATCGACATCAAACCCGCGCCGCTTCACAATCCCCGCATGCAGATGCAGGACTGCCTCTTTTGCCGCATGAACCGCGGCGAAATCCCGGTCGACAAAATCGCCCAAAACGAGCACGCCTTCGCCATCCGCGATATCAACCCTCGCGCCCCCGTGCACTGCCTGGTCATCCCAAAGATGCACGTCGATAACGCGCGCGAATTCGAATGGAACCATGCCGAGATGCTCGCCGGGCTGTTCATCCTGGCCAAGGATGTAGCGCGCGTCGAGGGCGTGTGGGAGAGCGGCTACCGCCTCGCATTCAACGTGGGCGACGCCGCCGGCATGACCATCCACCACCTCCACCTCCATCTGCTGGGCGGCCGCGTCCTCGGCCCCGAAGGCTGATGAGCGGCCTCGCCGCCCAGGTCGCCGCCGTCCGCGACGAGCTCCAGACCCGGCCGGGAGGCCTCGTCCGCCACGTCGAGCGCGTACTCGTCGAGGCCCTCGACCTTGCCGCCCGCTGGGACCTCGACCCCGAGCGCGTCGAGCTCGCTGTCTGGGGGCACGACCTCTTCCGCTCGTTCCCCCCGGGCGAACAGCTGCGCCTCGCCGAGGAGGCGGGGCTGCCGCTCACCGCGGCGGACCGCCTCGAGCCCGTCCTTCTCCACGGCCCCATTGCCGCAGCCGTCCTGCGCGAACGGTTTGGCGTCCTCGACGATGAGGCGCTCGCCTCCGTGCGGGACCACACCATCGGCAGCCGCGACATGCCCATGATCGCCAAGGTCATCCTGCTTGCCGACAAGTTCGAGGAGCGCAAGCGCCGCCGGACGCCCGTGATGCGCGAAATCCGGAGGCTCGCCCGCCGCGATTTGGACCTCGCCCTCCTCTGCTGGGCCGATTGGAAATGGGTCGACGAACGCCAGCATGGCTGGCTGACTCACCCGGATCACTGGGGCGCCCGTCTCAATTGGGTCGCGGAACATCACCGCGACGTTGCGCTCCCTCCGCGCACGGGGGACTTCGACCTGGCTACGGAATAATCAGCTCCTGGCCCACCTTCAGACGGGTGCAGTCGTCCTCGGTCAGCTTGTTGGCCTGGAGCAGCTCTTCCAGCGTGACGTCGTTCGCGATCGCGATGGCGAAGCAGCTGTCACCATCTTTCACCGTGTATCGCTTAACCGCCCCATTGGTCGCCCCGGGCGATTGAGTCCCCGTCGTCGCCGGGCGCGTGCCGGTGGCGGCCGTCCCGGGGGTCCCCGGGGTGCCGGTCCCCGGTGTCCGCGTAGTCGGCGTCTGAGCGGTACCGGTGCCGCCGGCCTGGGCCGTCGCGGTCTGGTTCAGCGCGTTCTTGGTTGCCACGGCGTCGGCTGGCGATTGGTCACCGCCACCGCTATCGCCGACGAGCTGCTGGATGGCAAATGCAAGGACGATGACCACGACGGCGAGCGCGAACAGCCCGATGGTGGCAACCGGCATGCTGACGCCGCCCGAGCGCGGCCGTGGCCCGAGCGTGCCGGCGCTCGGCTGCCGGCGCGCCGGGCGCTGATTGCCGGGAGGGGCAGCGCCTGCCCGCCCGCCGCCAAACGCCTGGCGCGATCCTGCTCTCGGGCCCCTCACC
>JBBIVC010000373.1:1451-2208 GCA_037439905.1 Thermoflexus sp. | reverse complement strand
GAGCGCTGGGGACAGGGACTCTATGGCGTCGGCTTCTCGACCCCCGGCCTCGACCTCATGGCCCGCCACCTCCACGCCGCCGGGGTCCCCGTGGTCGAAGAAAAGGGAGCCCTTTACCTCGGCGAGGCCCGCTTCGGCATGCCCACGGTCATCGTTGAAGACCCTTCCCCCGCCGAGCGCGGCTACGTGGGACACATCCGCTGCGTGTACGAGGTCACCAACCCCGTCGGCAACTGGGAGGCCGCCGCCGATTACTACACCGCCATCTTCGGCCTCGATGCGTCGAAGTACTGCCCCATCGAAAGCCAGCTCTACGGTTACCGGGGCACCCTCACCCTCTTCGATCCGCCGAACCGGCTCGACCGCATCGAAATCACCCAGACCTGGGGCGGCGGCGCCATGCACCGCTTCTGGCAGAAGCGCGGCGACTCGCTCTACATGTGCTACATCGAAACCGATGACGTCAAGGCGATCGAGGCGAGGCTCCAGGCCGCGAACCTGCGCTACGCGCCCGGCGAAGGCCGCCCCGACGGCACCAACATCTTCATCCACCCGCAGTCGCTCTTCGGCATGCTGATGGGCGTGAGCAAGACCAACTACGGCTGGCTTTGGAGCGGGCGGCCCGATCTTGCGGGCGCCGGCCCCGGCGATGCGGTCCACTGACGCGGCGCCGCCTCACCGGTGGCCGATCAGCACCGCCAGCGCCGTGATCGTGAAGCCTACCCCCGCCAGCACGATTTGCGCGTCGGTGAACAGG
>JBBIVC010000373.1:0-1438 GCA_037439905.1 Thermoflexus sp. | reverse complement strand
ATCGGTGGCCCGCTCGCCATTGAGCAGCAGCAAGTAGCGGAACAGCGCGAACCCTGCGAACGGAATGGTCAGCGCCATCGACCCATCCCCGGGTACGCGCGCCGACTCGATGGTGTAGAGCGCGTAGCTCAGCAGCACCGAAGCCGCGCTGATGTTGAGCATCTGGCCCAGGATCTCCCCGTTGTAGTGCGCCAGCGAGGGCCGGTGACGCGCCGCCTCGGGACCCAGCTGCCGGTACTCCGCCCACCGCTTGCTGCAGGCGAAGAAAAACGCGCCGAAGCTCGAACAGACGTACAGCCACGGGCTGATATCGACCTCGATCGCCGCAGCGCCACCCACCGCCCGCCCCACCACGCCCGTGCAGAGGATCAGGATATCGAGCACCGGCACCCGCTTCAGCCCGAAGGAATAGGCGGTCATGATCGCCGCGTAGCCCGCCAGCACGCCGCCCGCCATCGGGTCGAGCGCGAACGCCGGCGGGATCGCCACCAGCATGAGCACGACCGCTGCCCCGGCCGCCGCCGGGACGGGGAGGTCGCCACTGGCGACCGGCCGGGCGCGCTTCCGCGGGTGCACGCGGTCGGCCTCGCGGTCCTGGATGTCGTTCACCAGGTACGTGGCGCTGGCAACCAGGCACCACAGCCCGAAGAGCGCGCCGCTGCGCCAGAGCAACGGCCACCAGGTGTCGGCCTCGCGGGGCACCCAGGCGTCGCCCGCGCTGAAAATGAGCGCGGCGAACACGATGAGGTTCTTCGGCCACTGGTAGGGCCGCATGGCGACCAGCAGTGCCGGCAGCGCCGAACGCCCGCCGGCTGTCACGGTCGCTGCCTCGGTCATTCGGCGGCCCTCGTTACCGTGGCCCACTGGCCGTTGATGGCGCGGACCAGGTCGCCCGTCTGGGCAGGGAACACGGCGTTCGGGGCGCCAGCCGCCGCCCACACCTCCTCGAAGCGCTTCAGCGAATCATCGACCACCACGTCCACCGGCTTCGGCCAGCCGACCGGCGCCACACCGCCAACCGGGTAGCCCGTGTACTCCATCACCTCCGCGGGAGTGCCCATCTTCAGCTTCTTCCGCCCCACGCCGAGGATCGGCGCCAGCAGCGCCGTGTCGACCTGCCGGTCCCCGGCGGCCAACACCATCGTCGGCCGCCCGTCGGCCATGAAGAACAGCGTCTTCACAATCTGACCGAGCGCGCAGCCGACGGCGTCGGCGGCTTCCTGGGCGGTGTGGGTGCTCCCGTCCTCGAACACGCGCACCCGCCCGGGAAGCCCGAGCGCTTCGAGCGCCTGTTGCACGCGTTGGGGGGCCGACACGCGGGAATTGTCGATTGCCGGGGCGCGCATTGTCGATTCCCGGAGGTGGGGCGCCCCCTGCTGAGGGTTGAGCCCGGTGCCGCCGGAAGAATCGACGGAGAGGGCGGTTGCCGATGGGAAAG
>JBBIVC010000372.1:0-2214 GCA_037439905.1 Thermoflexus sp. | reverse complement strand
GGAACACCATCGAGAGCGGCAGCGCCAACAGCGGCGAGGTTGCCGAAAGCACCGCCGTCCGTGCCGCACCGGCCGTCACCACAGCGTACACGTACATCAGGCTCCCAAACGCGGTCCCAACGATTCCTGCCGCCACGATGCCAAGAATGTGGTTTCGATTCCGGAAGGGTGCCCTGAGCTCCCGGGGCTGCATCGTCGCCGCGAACGCCAGCAACGCGATGGCCCCGGCAGGCGTGCGAACGGCCCCTGCAGCGATCGCCCCGAGGTCGCCCTTCGCCGATGCGAGCCACAGGGTGGCGGCCGCCCAGAACACGCCCACGAGCACCAGCAATGCGTACCCGCCGAACCCCGGCGCCGCGAACGCGGGCCCCGAAGGCGGCTCTACCAGGGTCGCCACTGCCGAATCGGCCGGCACCACCTGCGGTACGAGCGCGTTCTCCCCCTTTCCCGGGATGACAATGAGGTAAATTCCGGCTCCAATGAGCGCCGCACCTGCAGGCAGGCCCCACGTCAGTGGCTCGTCGAGCAACAGGACGCCGCCAGCTACCGTCATGCTGATGAAGAGCGCCATCGTGACCGGGAACGTTCGCTGCATTCCGAGCCGCTTCAACGCCAGGATGTAGATGGTGTCGCCAATCCCGTAGCCGATGAACCCGCTGCCGATGACCTGGAGCAGCGTCCACGCCGGGGCCTCGGCGAGGTCGCCCGCCTGCCCGCTCGCCCAGAGGATGAACGGCAGCAGCAGCGTCGCCGAGCTCAGCCGCAGCGCGCTCAACACCACCGGCGAAGTGCGCGCCGAAAGCGAGGTGAGCGCGACGCTCGTGGCCGACCATGTCATCGCCGCCAGCAGGGCAGCCAGCTCTCCCACGTTCCCGGATGCTACGCCCCCGCCGCCAACGCTCCATCGCGCTCACCTGCGCTCGGCCACCACCCGGCCCGCCCCGCCGCGGAACCGGCGCTCGGTGCCATCCGGCATCTTCACGGTCGCAAGCCAGCCGTCCACCAGCGCCTGCGAGCACACCTGCCCGGGCTCGGCCAGCCCCAGGCAGCCATCGGGCCACGTCACCGCCACCAGGGAAAGGACATCGAGGGCTCCTGGCGCGGCCCGCACCACCGTTGCGATCTCCGCGAGGATCACGCCCTCATCCGGGTGCGAAGCCCCGCCCGGGCTCGCCGCGAGCGGGGGCGTCACGGCGGCCTGCTCCCCGGGCGGGGCTGCTGGCGCGCTGCTGGGGTCCCCGGCGTCGCTCATCCCGTTGCACGCCACCGAAGCGGGGAGGATCGCGGCGCACATCCACACGGTCCATCCACGAAGTCGACTGGAGACCATCAGCGCTTCCAACATTCAGGACGCTCGGACCGCCGCCGGGGTTCCCCTGCCGGTAAACAGCCCTTACTCCGCTCCCACCTGGACCTGGAAGTGGCGCTCTCCCCGGAACCGTCACGAGGTTCGGCCCGCCAATCCCGTCCACAAAGAGCGCCGCCTCCGCCCGCCCCGGGAGCAGCTCTCGCCGTGCCAGTCGCTCACCCCAGGGCCGCGGCGATCTCCGCCTCGTCCAGGTCGGGCCCGACGACCGCGCAGTGGAGCTTCTCACGCTTCAGGATGCGTTGCGCCACGGCTCGGACGGCATCGGCGTCCACAGCCTCGATCTGCCGCACAACGTCGTCGATCGACTCAATCTCGCCCCGGGTGATGAGCTGCTCGCCGTGACGCTGGCCCAGCGAGAAGGCGGTCTCCAGCGACAGCCGGAAGCGCCCGATGTTGTGCTCCTTTGCCTTGCGCAGCTCGTCCGCCGGCACGTGGTCGGTCGCGAGCTTTTCGGCCTCCTCAAGGCACACCGCGATGGTCTCGCGCAGCTTGTCCCGGTTCACGCCCGCGGAGATCGTGAAAACCCCCGCATCGGCAAGGTAGCCGTAGCCCGAGCCCACCGAGTAGGCCAGGCCGCGGCGCTCCCGCACCTCGCGGAACAGCCGCGACGACATGCCCGCCCCGAGCACGTCGTTCATGATCCGGATCGACCAGCGGTCCGGGTCCTCCCGGCCAAAGAGCGGCAGGCCGAGATACATCGTGCACTGGTCGATCGGCCGCGAATCGATGGTCACCCTCGGCCCCGTAATCGACGGGTCGTAGGGCGCCACTGCAGGGATTGGCCCCGGCGCCATGCCTTCGAAGAGCGGCCGGGCAAGCGCGACCACCTGCTCGTGCGTCACGTT
>JBBIVC010000371.1:0-2230 GCA_037439905.1 Thermoflexus sp. | reverse complement strand
TTCGGGATCATGCCGCCCGAGACGGTGCCATCGGCGATCAGCTGGCGCGCCCCGGCCGCCGAGAGGCGGGGAATGGGCTGGCCGTCCGCGCCGCGCACCCCTTCAACGTCTGTCAGGAACACCAGGCGCTCCGCGTTCAACGCGGCGGCGATATTCCCGGCAACCGTGTCGGCATTCACGTTGACCAGCTGGTCGGCATCCTTGCCGGGGACGAACCCGATGGGGCCGATGACCGGCATGATGCCGGCGCCGAGCAGCGCCGCGATCGCGGCCGGGTGCACCGTCACCGGATCGCCGACGAAGCCAAGTTCGGGCGAGGCGATACGGCATTCCAGGATGCGCCCGTCGGCGCCACAGAGGCCAACGGCCCGTGCGCCAGCGGCGTTGATCGCACTCACGATGCGCTTGTTCACCAGGCCCGCGAACACCGCCACAACGACCGGGAGCACGCGCTCATCCGTCACGCGGAGGCCCCGCTCAAAGCGCGATGGGATCTGCATCGCATCGAGCCACTTGCTGGCCTCGGCGCCACCTCCATGCACGACCACCGGCACATTGCCGCCAGCCGCGAGCGTCGCCACGTCCCGGAAGGTCGTGTCGGCCGCGCCGAGGGTGCTCCCGCCGATTTTGATGACCAGTGGCCGGCTCATGTGTGGTAATCCGCGTTGATGGAGACGTACTCGGCCGAAAGGTCGCAGCCCCAGCCCGTCGCCTCGGCCTCGCCCGCGCCGAGGCTCACGTCGATCACCACGGTCTCGCCCCGCATCGCTGCGGAAAGGCGCTCCGGGTCGAAGGAAGTCGGCTGCTCGTTTTCGAAGACGCGCGTCCCGCAGATGTCGATGGTGACCCCCGGTTCGTTCACGGTCAGGCCCGAACGCCCGATGACCGCCGCGATGCGTCCCCAGTTCGGGTCGGCGCCATGGATGGCCGACTTGAGGAGGTACGAGGTGCTGAGAAGCCGCACCAGCGCCCGGGCCTCGTCCACCGTTGCCGCGCGGCCGACGCGGAACTCGACCAGCCGGGTCGCGCCCTCTCCATCACGGGCGATCGCCTTCGCGAGGTAGGTGCAGAGGGCGTCGAGGGCGGCGGTGAACTCGCCGGCAAGCTCCGAGTGCTCACCGATCGGCTCACCGCCGCCGGCTCCGTTGGCAAACAGCAGGACCGTATCGCTCGGGCTGGTGTCTCCATCAACCGAGACCAGGTTGAATGACCGGTCCACCGCCCGGGCAAGCGCGCGCTGCAGGAACCCCTGCTCGACCGGCGCATCGGTGGTCAGGAACGCGAGCATTGTCGCCATGTTCGGGTGAATCATCCCCGAACCCTTGCAGCACCCGGCGAGAGTGTAGGGGCCGAAGCGCACGGCGCCGTGCTTGGGGCGCGTATCCGTGGTCATGATGGCGCGCGAGAAGGGCTCGCCACCGTTGCCATCGAGCCGGATGGCGGCAATGCCAGCGCTGAGCTTGTCCATCGGCAGGTAGTGGCCGATGACCCCGGTGCTGCACACCAGCACCTCACCGGGATCGAGCCCAAGCTTCTCCGCGGCGAGCTCCGTCATGCGGATCCCGTCTGCGATCCCACGCTGCCCGGTGCTCGAGTTCGCCACCCCGGCATTGACCACGACAGCCCGCGCGGGAGCGGCAGCCAGTTTCGCGCGGTTGATATCGACCGAGGCTGAGTGCAGCACGTTCTTCGTGTAGGTCGCCGCCACTGTGCAGGGGAACTGCGAGGCGAGGATGCCGAGGTCGAGCTTGCCCTCGCCGAACGTTTTGACCCCCGCGTAGGTCGCCCCGGCGACGAAGCCACGCGGGGTGGTCACGTGCCCCGTGGGATCGACCTCGGGCGTCATGGGTACACCGCCGGCAGGTCGAGGCCCGCGGCCTGGTCCAGGCCCAGCATCAGGTTCATGTTCTCGATGGCCTGGCCTGCCGCTCCCTTGCCCAGGTTGTCGAGCACCCCAACAGCCACAAGCATCCCATTGCGTTCATCGACGACCGGGTGCACCAGGCACATGTTGGTCCCGAGCGTGTGCTTCGTGTGCGGGGGCGCATCGGTTACGCGCGTGAAGGGCGCCCCGCGATAGAACTCCCGGTAAATCTCGAGCACCTCTGCCCTGGTAACCGGGCGGGCCAGCGGCGCGTAGCAGGTCGCGTGGATGCCGCGGGTCATGGGGACCAGGTGCGGGACAAAGGTCACGTTCGGAGCGGGAGCTTCGGTGAGCGCGCCGAGCTCC
>JBBIVC010000370.1:0-2242 GCA_037439905.1 Thermoflexus sp. | reverse complement strand
GGTGCTGGAGCCAGCATCTGGCACCATGCCCAGGTCCGCGAACGCGCCACGGTGGGGCCCGGCTGCATCATCGGCAAGGGCGTCTACATCGGCGCAGGCGTCTCGCTCGGCGCCAACTGCAAGGTCCAGAACTATTCCTGTGTCTACGAAGGCAACACCCTGGAAGATGGGGTCTTCGTTGGCCCCGAGGTGGTGTTCACCAACGACCGCTACCCTCGCGCAATCAACCCCGACGGGTCCTTGAAGGCTGCCAGCGATTGGGAGCTCCAGGGCTCGGTCGCCAGGTTCGGCGCCGCCATCGGCTCGCGCTCCGTCATCCTGCCCGGGCTCACCATCGGCCGCTGGGCGCTTGTCGCCGCAGGCTCGGTTGTCACCAGGGACGTGCCCGACCACGCCCTTGTCGCCGGCAACCCCGCCCGCCAGCGCGGCTGGGCGTGCATGTGCGCGCGTCCGCTATCCGAGACATTAATCTGTCCCGAATGTGGCCGGCGATACCAGCGCACAGCGTCGGGCCTTGTTACCCTCGAACCCTAGCGCCCCCGCCCAGGAGACCCGCATGACCACCGTCGATCGCCCGTTCATCCCGGTCGCGAAGCCCCTCATCGGCGAGGCCGAAAAGCGCGCCGTCATGGAAGTCCTCGATAGTGGCCAGCTCGCCATGGGGAGCCGCACCGAGGCCTTCGAGCGGGCCTTCGCTGAATACGTCGGCGCCAGGCATGCCATCGGGGTCAACAGTGGCACCGCCGCTCTCATCGTCGCGCTCCAGGCCCATGGGGTTGGCCCCGGCGACGAGGTCATCACGACGCCCTTCAGCTTCATCGCTACGGCGACGAGCATCATCGCCTGCGGCGCAACGCCGGTCTTCGTCGACATCGACCCGTTCGACCTGAACCTCGACCCCGGCCAGGTCGAAGATGCCATCACCGACCGTACGAAGGCGGTGATGCCGGTCCACCTCTACGGCCACCCCGCCAGGATCGACGAGATCCGCGAAATCTGTGAGGACAATGATCTGGCGCTGGTGGAAGATGCGGCCCAGGCCCACGGGGCCGAGCACGCCGGGCGGCGAGTGGGCACGTTCGGCACGGGCTGCTTCAGCTTCTACCCCACCAAGAACATGACCACCGGCGAGGGCGGCATCATCACCACCAACGACGACGAGGTGGCCCGCCTCTGCCGCATCATCCGCAGCCACGGCCAGGAGGTCCGCTACCAGCACGACTACTTCGGACTGAACTGGCGCATGCAGGACCTGAACGCGGCCATCGGGCTCGTGCAGATGGACTACATCGAAGACTGGAACCGGGCCCGCATCGCCAACGCCGAAAAGCTGGCCACCCTCATCCGCGCCGTCGAGACGCCACGGGTGCGGCCGGGCAACCGGCACGTGTTCCACCAGTTCACCGTCCGCATCCCGCGCGACCGCGACGCGGTCCAGCGGCAGCTGCAGGAGGCGGGCATCGGCAGCGCCGTGCACTATCCGATCCCGATCCACCAGCAGCCCATCATGCGCCAGATGGGCTTCGGCGAGGGCGTCTTCCCCGTCGCCGAGGCCGCCGCGCAGCAGGTGCTCTCGCTCCCGGTCCACCCGTCCCTCGGCCCCGAGGACGTCGAGTACATCGCCTCCACGCTCAACCGGATCTGCGGCTGACGCCTGCCTACTCCCCCGCCCGGGTCTCCTGGTACTCCCGGTCGGCGCGTTTCCCGCGGTAGACGCGCATGTCGATCGCCCGGGTGACTTCCGGTTCAAGCCGGAAGAGGAGGCGGGGCTCCGTCTGCATGTTGGCGAAGAAGGCTTCGACTGCCCCGGCGTTGGCCGGGTCGCCCCGCCCAACGTATTTCTCCGCCAGCTCGCGCGAAATCGGCCAGATGTCGTAGCCCGGCAGTTCGAAGGGCGTGCAGCGGCCATCGAACTCCACATGGCCGGTGAGCGGCGGCCCCGATTCGATGCACAGCGAGGCGCGCGGGTCGCGCAGGAGCTGCTTGCACCACACCCGGTTGTACGTCCCCGTGATCCAGATCCCGTCGGGCTTCCACAGCCACCAGACCGGGACCGTGTACGGCATCCCATCGCGCCGAAGCGTGGCAATCACGCCAACGGTCGGCATCTGGAGGAACTCCTCCAAAACGTCAGGCTTCATCCTCGGCATCGGCAATCTCCACGGCAGGCTCGGGCTCCTCGCCGCCGCCCGTCACCGTTCCGGCGGGCGGGTCACGCAGGATCCCCATGTAGACCAGGTCA
>JBBIVC010000369.1:0-2251 GCA_037439905.1 Thermoflexus sp. | reverse complement strand
CGCGAATCCAACCCGCGACCCTCTCGCCGGGCGCACTTCGCACTTCGTCCTTCGCCACCACGTATGAGGCATCACCCTCGCCCTCGGTAACATTTCCTTTGAGGCAGATCGGTTCCTCGCAAGTCCGCACCGATTCGGCTAGGATTCCTCCGCCCATGAGGAGGTACCCCACGCGATGAAAGCTGCCGTTTTCCACGGCCCCCACCAGCCACTCACCATCGAAGACGTTCACATCGATAAGCCCATGGCACGCGAAGTCGTCGTGCGCACCGTCGCCTCCGGCGTCTGCCACAGCGATTTGCACTTCGTCGACGGGCTCTACCCCCTCCCGTCCCCTGCCATCCTCGGCCACGAGGCCGCCGGCATTGTCGAAGAAGTCGGCGACCAGGTGACCTACGTGAAGCCGGGCGACCACGTCATCTGCTGCCTCTCCGTCTTCTGCGGGCACTGCGAAATGTGCGTCAGCGGGCGGCCGAACCTCTGCCGCAATCCCGACTTGCGCCGCCGCCCGGACCAGCCTCCCAAGCTCAGCTGGAACGGCACCCCCGTAACCCAGTTCGCTAACCTCGGGAGCTATGCCGAGAAGATGCTCGTGCACGAAAACGCGATCGTGAAAATGCGCGACGATATGCCCTTCGCCGCCGCGGCCCTCATCGGTTGCGGTGTGACCACCGGCGTCGGCGCGGTGCTGAACACGGCGAAAATCGAGCCCGGCTCGTCCGTCGCCGTCTTCGGCTGCGGCGGCGTCGGCCTCGCGGCCATCCAGGGCGCTCGCATCGGCGGCGCCCGCATGATCATCGCCGTCGATACCGTCGAGTCCAAGCTCGCCACCGCCAAAGCCCTCGGCGCCACCCACGTGGTCGACGCCTCCTCGGGCGATCCCGTGCAGGCCATTCGCGAGCTCACCAACGGTGGCGTCGAATACTCGTTCGAGGCCATCGGCCTGAAGCGCGCTGCCGAGCAGGCCTTCGAGTGCCTCGCCATCGGTGGCACCGCAACGGTCATCGGCATGATCCCCGTCGGCCAGAAAGTCGAGCTCGACGGCCCTTCCTTCCTCCAGGAGAAGAAGATCCAGGGGAGCTCCATGGGCTCCAACCGCTTCCTGAAGGACATGCCGCGCTACGTCGACTTCTACATGCAGGGCCGGCTCAAGCTCGATGAGATGATCACCCGCACAGGCAGGCTCGAAGACGTGAACGAGGCGTTCCGCGCGATGAAGGCCGGCGAGGTCGCCCGAACCGTGCTCCTCTTCGACTGACACGCGGGGGCGGTGTGGTCACGCGCGCCGCCCCCGGCCTTCGTGGCTCCAAAGCTGACACGCTCCTGACAGGATGGTGTCACCAGTCCCCGGTTCCCGTCCGGCGCTCCTGCCATAATGCTGTCAGCACGGGCCGGGCACGATGTGCGAGCCACGTGCTTCGCACGCTGGACACCACTCAGGGGGAGTGCCCCACATGGAAATCACCCAGGTCTCGATCCAGCTCGCCAGCCCGGATCCCCGGCGCCTATCCGCGTTCTATCGCGAAGTTGTTGGCCTCCAGCCCATCGAGGGCATGGGAGACCATTCGTTCCACATCGGCCCCGCCGCCATCCTCTTCATCGTCGACCACTCCGAGATCTCCGGGCCGGCCTCGGAGCCGGCTCGCGCGATCATCGACCTCCACATCAGCGGCATCGATGCCGAACACGAACGCCTGGAAAAGGCGGGTGTGAAGTTCATTCGCGATCGCGGCCTCGAGTTCTGGGGCGGAGTCATCTCCACCTTCGAAGACCCGGATGGCAACCGCGTCCAGCTCATCGAGTACCGGCCCGAGCTTGCCCGCCCCGAGGGCGAGACGGTCGCTGTTTGACCGGCGCTAGCGCGGCCTGACCCATGCGGCGCGCCGATCGCCTGTTCCAGATCATCCAGCTCCTCCGGCGCCGGCATGTGCTCACCGCGGCCGCCATCGCCGGGGAGCTGGAGGTCTCCGAGCGGACCATCTACCGCGATATCGCCGATCTCGTCCGCTCGGGTGTGCCGATCGCGGGCGAGGCCGGCGTCGGCTACACCCTTCGCCGCGGATTCGACCTCCCGCCGCTGATGTTCACGGCGGATGAGGTCGAAGCGCTGGTGCTCGGCTCTCGTGTGGTGAGCTCGTGGGCCGATGAGACGCTCGCCCGCGCCGCCGAATCGGCCCTCGCGCGCATCGAGGCCGCCCTTCCCGACCGTTTGAAGGGCAAGGTCAGTGAGTCGCGCCTCTACGCCCCGGGG
>JBBIVC010000368.1:0-2252 GCA_037439905.1 Thermoflexus sp. | reverse complement strand
GATGACCATGATGATGCCTCCGAAGGCATCATAGCATGCATCAACCCGGGCACGGCTCAGCGCTTCAGCCCCGGCGTCTCCTTCCGGTAGGGGCCTTCGCGCCAGTCGAGCGCGCCCTTCAGGCCGGTGCCGTTCTCAGCCCCTTCGCGCATCTTGTCCTGCCAGCCGTAGCTGAAGCTGGTGAACTGCCCGGCGGCGTCCAGGTCGGTCGAGCTGCGCACGGAGGAGTAGATGCCCATGTTCTCGTAGAAGCGGTTCATGTTGAGCTTGAGGATGGCCAGGTGGTCGGCGGGCATGATGGCCACCCTGTCGGCGAGGCCGACCGCGTACTCCTCCAGTTTTTCCTTCGGCCAGGCGTAGTTGATCATGCCGATGCGCTCGGCCTCGGCGCCGCTGATGGCATCGCCCGTGTAGTAGAGCTCCTTCGCCTTGCGCATGCCGATGACGAGCGGCCAGATGACGCCCGTGCGGCTGGTGCCGAGCCCGCGCAGCCCGGGATGGCCGAGCTGCGCATCCTCGGCGGCGACCACCAGGTCGGCCATCATCGCCAGCTCGCAGCCGCCGGCCAGGGCGTAACCGTGGACCTGAGCGATGGTGACCTTCGCCATGTTCCAGAAGTACATGTGGATATCGGTGATCTGCTGCATGCCGGTGCGGATGCCCATCAGCAGGCGGCGGCGCTGTTCGTCGACGGCGCGGTAGCGGCGCACCACGGCATCGGCGCCGCCGCGGGCGGGGGCCAAATCGTACCCGGCGCTGAAGGTGCGCCCGGCCCCGCGGACGATGATGACCCGGGCCGAGTCGTCGGCCTCGAGCTCGTGGAGGGCGTCGTTGAATTCGAAGAGCAGCTCCTGGGAGAGCGCGTTCATCTTCTCAGGGCGGTTGAGGGTGATGCGGGCGACGCGGCCATCGGTGCCCACACGGTCGATCAGGAGGTGTTCGTAGCTGGTCATGGCCGCGATTATAGGGAGCGGGGCTAGAGGGTGGAGAGCGGGCGGCGGAGGGCGCCGGAAGCGAGCAGCACCGCGGTCAGCACCGCGGCCGTGCCCGCGCAGGTGGCGCCCAGGTAGAACGGCGCTTCGGGGCCCACCACATCCCAGAGCACCCCGGCGGCGATGCTCGCGCCCAGGGCCATCAGCCCTGTCGCTCCCTGGAAGAGGCCGAGTGCGCTCGACCGCAGGGATGCCGGGGCAAGGTCGGCCACGAACGCCTTCGTCACGCCCTCGGTGGCGGCGATGTAGAACCCGTAGGCGGCGAACAACGGCCACGCGACCGCCCCGCTCCCAGCGCGCGCAAACCCCAGGTAGACGGCAGCGAACACCAGGTACCCGCCGATGAGAAGCAGCGGCCGCGGGATGCGGTCGCTGAGGATACCTGCCGGGTAGGCCGCGCCGGCATAGACCACGTTGTAGACCACATAGGCGAGTACGACGAGCGTGGTGCCAGGCCGATATCCTTCGCGCGGAGGATGAGGAACGCGTCGGTCGAATTGCCGGCCATGAACACGCCCGTCGCCGCAAGGAACAGCCAGTAGGCGCGAGGCAGCCTCCCGCCGGGGGTGGCCACATCCGCGAGTGCCTGTGCCGGGGGCGGCCGCTCGGGAAGCCGGATGAGGACGACCACCGATGCAACCGCCGGGACCAGCGCAAGAGCGATCGCCCAGCGCAGGTGATCGCCCGCCACCGCCAGGAACGCCAGGCCTGCGAGCGGGCCGCCGATGGCCCCGAGCGTATCGAACGAACGGTGGAAGCCGAACACGCGGCCCCGGTCAGTGTCTCCGGCGAAATCGGCGAGGAGGGCGTCACGCGGGGCGGTCCGCAGGCCCTTGCCGAACCGGTCGATGGCCCGCGCCCCAACGGCGAAGCCCCACGCCGGGGCGAGGCAAAGCACCAGCTTCCCGGCCGCGGCCAGCGAATACCCGGCCACGACGAACGGCTTGCGAACGCCCGCACGGTCGGACCACCGGCCGCTCACCAGGCGGGTCACGTTCGCCGTCGCCTCGGCCACACCTTCGGTCACCCCGACGGCGGTCGCAGGCGCCCCGAGCGTGACGGTGAGGAAGATGGGAATGATGGGATAGACCAGCTCGCTGGAGAGGTCGGCGAAGAAGGAGACCCAGCCGAGCAGCCAGACGGGCCGGGGGATGCCGCGAAAAAACCGGTGCCGCACGCCGCGAGTGTATGGCTCCCGGCAGCAGCGCTCGAACGCGAACCCGGCCCCGGTAAACCGGGACTTCCAAAGGTAAAGCCATT
>JBBIVC010000367.1:0-2260 GCA_037439905.1 Thermoflexus sp. | reverse complement strand
CCTCGACGAGGCGCGCGCGGTCCGCTGCCGAGGTCACATCCCCGGGCACGGCGATGGCGCGCACGCCCAGGGCACGCACCTCTTGCGCGACCCGCTCCAGCTCGCTCGCCGAACGCGCCGCGAGCGAAAGGTTCACCCCTTCCTCCGCCAGCGCCCGCGCAATGTACTGCCCGAGTCCGCGCGATGCGCCAGTTACGATTGCTGTCCTTCCCCTCAGGTCTCGCATGCTTCTGTCCTCGTCCAACCGGTGGTGGCTGCCGAGTGTAGCGGAACCCGGCCTCTCCAGATCTTGTGACCTTTGTCTCACCGCTTTCACGCACCGGGTGTTATGCTCGGGCCCGTGGGAGTTCGCCTTTCCTCTGTGGCGGGCCGGCGCCGCGCCTCCTTGATCTTGGCCCTCGCGCTGCTGCCTACCCTCACCTTCTTCGGCCACTGGCCCGCCGAACTGCCCATCCCCGGCACCAGCTACTACCTCGCGCTCCCCGGCGCTGCTCCCGCCTCGCCCGAAGACGACGGCCACGACCACTCCAGCCACTGCCACGCCGATGCTGCCTCCTGTAGCGATGTCCCTGCCACCGCCGGAGTCACGTTCGCCGTCTTGAACGACGTCGTTGCACTCCTTGGCGTTTCTGGCCTCCTCCTGCTGCTCGCCCTTCGCTGGTGGAAACCGGGCGAAGGGTTCACCCCCTCCCCCGAGCTGGAGCCGCCGCGAGCCCTTTCCCCCGCTTGCTAAATGCGTTGCGAGCCTTCCCCGCTCGCATTCGAGGCGTCCCGCCTCCCAGCTCACAGGGAACATGGATATGACCAGGATCCTCCCGCGCCCGCTGGCGCTCACGGCGTTCGCCGCTCTCTCCGCGATCGCCCTGCTCGCCTCGGCCGCCTGCGGCGACGACGGCGCCGGTGATTCCCCCTCCGGCGACGCGACCGTCCTCACCGCAATCAGCATCCTCGATGCCGCCGGTTTCCATGAAATCGACGATGCCATTCAGCAGGAAAAGAAGATCCCGGCGACTGCCCGGACCACCACGGTCCGCATGCAGGCGCTGGTCAATCTCACCCCCTGGCCCAACGCTGACCTCGAGTCCCGGGCGGCCGCGCTCGCGGCGCTCTTCGGCGAATTCGCCGAAGCCCTCGACGCCGAATCGCCCGATATGGCCCGGGTCAGCGAGCTCTCGACCAAGGTCCACATCGCCCAGCACGACTTTTCTGGCGCGGTGTGGGATTACCTGTATGAGGCCGCGGGGCTGGCGAATGGCGATGGTCACACCCATTGAGGCGGATGGCCCCGCATTCCCGGCTCCGGCCGGGCAAGCGCGCGGCCCATCCTCCTCTCACCTGCGGGGCGTATGATCTGTGAAGATCATCACGATCGGTGGTTCCCGCCGGCTGTCCGGGCTCCCGCGCCCGGGCAGCATCACCCCCTGGAGTTAGTCATGCACACAATCGCCCGTTCCGTCGCCCTCGTTCTCGGCGTCCTGGCTGTAGCCTTCGTTCTCACCGCCTGTGGCGGTGACGATGATGGCGGCGACGGCAGCGCGGCCGGCGGCGAAGCCTCCTACATGGGCGCCACCGTCGCACCCCCAATTGAGATGCCCGATGCGGTCCTCCTCGATGAGAACGGCGAGAAGTACGACCTCCAGGAGGAGACCGAGGGCTTCGTCACTCTTCTCTATGTCGGCTACACCCATTGCCCCGACATCTGCCCAACCCACCTCTACGAAATCAGCGAGGCGCTCAAGAAGCTCCCCGAGGACGTCTCGAGCAAGGTCAAGGTCGTCTTCGCGACCGCCGACCCCGAACGCGACACCCCGGAGGTGCTCAAGAAGTACCTCGATACCTTCGACGAGAACTTCGTCGGGCTCACCGGCCCCCGCGAGCTCATGGATGACTTCCAGCGCGCCCTCGGCCTCGAGCCCGCCACCCGCACCGACCTTGGCGGCGGCAACTACGCCGTCAACCACGCCGCCTACGTCATGGCCTTCACACCCGACCGCATCGCCTACCTGGTCTACCCCTCGGGCATGGGCCAGGCCGAATGGCTCAATGACCTTCCACTCCTCGTGAAAAAGGGATATCAACCAAAGTGACACACCTTCTCCGGCGCGGCCCCCTCGCCGCGTTCCTCCTCATCCTTGCGCTCTCCCTCTCCCTCCTCGCCGTCGCCTGTGGCGGCGACGATGACGACGACGCCGGCGGCGATTCCACGCCGGCCATCACCGATGGCGCCAGGCTTGGCAAGCTAACCATCTCCGGCCAGTGG
>JBBIVC010000366.1:0-2266 GCA_037439905.1 Thermoflexus sp. | reverse complement strand
CCCGCAGGCTACCGTACGGCCGGCTGGCCTGCCGCGCAAAGGCGAGTCACTTCCGGGTCGATATGCGGATGGACCTGCCGTCCGTCAGCACGGTCACGCGGCCGTCCTGGTCCGTCCGGTAGAGGCGGCTGCCGGCGAGCGCTGCAAGCGTCTCATCGTGGGGATGACCGAAGCGGTTTCCGGCGCCGGCCTGGATGACCGCGACGTCTGCCCCGATGTCGCCAAGAAAGACCGGGTCGCTCGTCTTCGAACCGTGGTGAGGGACCTTCAGGATGTTTGCCCGCAGCGGTCCCTCTTGCGTGAGCTGTCGCTGCACGCCGGCTTCAATGTCTCCGGTCAGCAGGACCGCTACGCCGCGGTACGAGACCATGAGCACGATCGACGTGTCGTTCAACTCCCGGGTTTCAAGGTCCGGCGGCGGCCACAGCACATCGAAGCGGACTCCATCGAGCACGAACGCATCGCCGCGCGAAAGTCTCGAAACCGTGGGAAGGCGCCGGCTGAACACTTCGAAGGTGAACGTCCCGTTCTGGCGCCCGGTCGTGTAGACCGTGCCGGTTTCCATCCGGCCTGCGAGTCCCGGGAGTCCCCCGAGGTGGTCCTCCTGCGGGTGAGTAAGCACCACGGCATCGAGCGACCGGTCCCAGTGCGGCATCGCCTCGCCGAGCTGTGCCGCCAGGCGCTGCGCGCTCGGCCCGCCATCGACCAGGACCTGGCGCCCTCGCGGCGTGGTTATCAGGATGGCGTCACCCTGTCCAACATCGAGGAAATCGATGCGCAGCTCGCCAGGGCCATCGACCGCCAGCAAGCTGACCGGGATAGCCGCAACCCCCATCGCCCCGCAGGCGCCCGCGATCACGACGCGGGACGCCATCCGCCGGCTTCGCTCGAACGATGGCCGGGCGTGGCTGGCGGGCGGGACGAAGCGGTAGGCGAACGCGGCGGCGGCGGCCAGTGGCGCTCCGGCGGCGATGGCCCCGGTCGGCGAGATCCGGCCTGGCGCCACGGAGGCAAACGGCAAGCCGGCCGAGAACGTCGCCACGCTGTGGATGAAGGCCAGCGGGTAGTAGGCTCCGATGCCGGCGACCCACCCGAGCTCCCGGGAGCACGCGCCAAGCACGGCAGCCGCTGCGCTTGCCCAAAACGCGACGGCGACGACCGGCCCGGCGACAACATTGGCGAAGGGGCCCACGACCGAAATCTCGCCGAACGTCGCCCACATGATCGGCGCGGTGGAAAGCGTGGCTGCCAACGAGAGGGCGCTGACCTGGGTGACCCACCGTGGAACGGGAAGGCGCCGTCGGCTGGTTGCGGATTCCAGGGCGTGGTCGATCCATGGCCCGAGGGTTAACAACCCAGCGGTTGCCGCCATGCTGAGCTGGAATCCCGTGTCGAGCACACTTGCCGGGTGGAGGAACGTCATGGCGATGAACGCCCCTGCCAGCGCTGGCACCCCGCTCTGCGGACGCCCGAGAGCGGTGCCCGCAAGGTAGATCGCGGCCATGGCGCCAGCGCGGATCACGCTCGCCGAGAAACCCGCCACGAGCAAATAGGCCGCGATGGTCAGGCCGGCGGGCAGCCATGCTCGTCTCCGCCCGGCTATGGGCACTGCCAGTGCCATCGTTAGACCTGCGACGAGGCTGACGTTGGATCCCGACACGGCGACGAGGTGCCGGAGGCCGGACCGGTTGAACGCCTCCTTGTCCTCCTGCGAAAGGTTGCCATCGCGGCCGAAGGCGATTCCGGCCCCGAGCGCTGCCTGTGGCTCGGGGAGGGTGCGCTGGAGTGCGCGGTCCAGCTCAAGGCGGACTTGCGTGACGAGGCGCGTGAACCCGGGGGCCCCGGCCTGCGTGACCTCCAGTCTCGGGAACTGCATCGTTGCCCAGATCCCGCGCTGGCGCAGATACGACCGGTAGTCGAAGCCATCGAACACCGGGGCCTCATCGAGCTCGCCCTGGAGCCGGACAACGTCTCCCGGCAACAACTCCGCGTACTGGTGAAGCGTCACGCGGACCACGCCAGGTTCACGCACCGTCCCCTCGGCCCAGGCGAGCTCCTTCACACGGATTTCGTACGACGTGCTGACGGTTCCCGGGTCTGGCTCGGAAACGACTGTGCCGGTGATCGTCACGTCCTGGCCGATGAAGCTCGCGATGGGTGGAGCAGTTGCCTGGAGCGAACTGGACAGCCGCCAGCCGGCAAGCAGCGCGAATGCCAGCAGGGCGAACCCGGCGCGCCATCGGATGCGCGCATTCCGTAGCGCCAG
>JBBIVC010000365.1:0-2279 GCA_037439905.1 Thermoflexus sp. | reverse complement strand
CGGAACCGTCACCGAGTACTACACCGCCTACGAGTTCAAACCCACCCAGGGCCTGGCGAAAACAGCCGAGACCGGCCCGGCCACGATCATCATCGGCGGCCTCGGACTCGGCATGCTCTCCACCGCCGTCCCACTTATCACCATCGTCGCCGCCATCTGGCTCACCTACGAAATCGCCGGCCTCTATGGCATCGCCCTCGCCGCAGTTGGCATGCTCGCCCCGCTCGGCATCACCCTCGCCACCGATGCCTATGGCCCGGTGGCCGATAACGCCGGCGGCATCGCCGAGCAGGCACACCTCGAACCCTTCGTCCGCGAGCGCACCGATGCGCTCGATAGCCTCGGCAACACCACCGCGGCCACTGGCAAGGGCTTTGCCATCGGCTCCGCCGTCCTCACCTCCCTGGCGCTCATGGTCACCTACTCGCAGGTCGTCGGCATCTCCGCCATCGATATCCTCGATGTCGATACCATGATCGGCCTCCTGCTCGGTGGTCTGATGCCGTTCGTCTTCGCGGCCCTCACCATGGGTGCCGTCGGACGTGCCGCGATGGCCATGGTGAACGAGGTGCGCCGCCAGTTCCGCGAAATCCCCGGCATCATGGAAGGCACCGGCAAGCCCGACTACGCCCGCGCTGTCGCCATCTCGACCGATGGCGCCATCCGCGAAATGGTCGTTCCCGGGCTCCTGGCTGTGGTTGTCCCCGTGCTGGTTGGCGCCATCATCGGCGCCGAGGCCCTCGGTGGGCTCCTCATCGGTTCTATCGTCAGCGGGTCCGTGCTCGCTCTCATGATGGCCAACGCCGGTGGCGCCTGGGACAACGCCAAGAAGTACATCGAAGCCGGCCACCTGGGCGGCAAAGGCTCCGATGCCCACAAGGCCGCCGTCGTCGGCGATACCGTCGGCGACCCGTTTAAGGACACCTCCGGCCCGGCCATGAACATCCTCCTCAAGCTCATGTCGATCGTCGCGGTGGTCTTCGGTCCCCTCTTCGTCGGCTGATCAGCGCACTCGCCAAATCATCGCGGGCCCCGGAGCGATCCGGGGCACGCGCCGTGCCTCCCTTTCGTCCTCCATCGCCGGGTTGTTACACTCCGCCCCTGCCCGCCCGGCGGCAGGCCGTGGCCGGGCTCGCCTTCCACTTGCCTCGCCGGAGGATTCATCACCCATGCTGCTCGCGCAGGTCCTGGTTCCCGCAGCCACCGCGGCAGCAGTCCTGTTCGCCGCCTGGTTCTCGCTCGATGCTCTGCGCCGCCCAAACGCGGACACGTCCCCACAGTCGGCCACCCTCCACGATGCCCTCGGTCCCCTCCTGCTCCGTCATCTGGCCACGCTCGCCGTCGCCGTGCTCGTCTCTGCCACTGCCGCTGGACTTGCCGCAGGCTACTTCGGCGATTCCTGGCGGCAGGGAGCACTGGCTGCCGCGGCGCTCGTCGCCGGGGCGATCTGCTCCGGGCTCGCGGTCCACATTGGAGCCGGGCTTGCCACCGCCGTCGCATCCCGGGCAGCGGACGGCACACCGCCCCTGCCCGGCGCTGCGGTCTCCGCGGCCATGGCGCCAGCGCTACTCGCCCCGGGCCTCGCCGTTGGCGCGCTGGGGGGCCTCATCGGGCTCACGACGTGGCAGCTCGACGAGCCAATCGAGCATGCTCCCTACCTCGTCGTTGCCTTCGCCCTCGGGGCCGGCCTCGTCGCCGCGGTCAGCCGGGTCGGCAGCGGTGTCGCCGCCAACGCCACACGCCTGGCGGCATCACTAACCCCATCCGATAGCGACTACACGCCCTCCCTCGCCGCCGCTCGCCGGGCTGCCAGCCTCTCGTTCGCGGCTGCCAGCCCGGTCGAATTCGCCGGTTCCACCGTCCTCATCTCACTCGCCGCCGTCCTCCTCGGCCACCCGCTTGCGCTGGTGAGCGGCGATGAAGGCTGGCTCCTGTTCCCGCTTGTGCTCCTGGCCGTCGCAGTACTCTCCACGATTGCCGGCGGTCTCGCCGCGCAGCTGCTGGCGCTGGGTCCAATCAGCCCGGGCTCACTCCTGGGCCGCGCCCTCGCCATCACCCTCGTCCTCGGCGGGGGAGCTTCCGGCGCCGCCGCCTGGGCCATGCTCGGCGATGACTGGTACTGGTTCTCCGGTTCCGTGGCCGCCGGTGTTGCCGCAGCGCTTGTCTTGCTGTTCCTGTCCCGGCGGTCACCCCTTGGCCCCTGGTACGGCGCCCGCCGCGTTGCCCGCGCCTCCCGAACCAGCCCTGCCTCGAACGTCCTCACCGGGTTCGCTGCCGGC
>JBBIVC010000364.1:0-2287 GCA_037439905.1 Thermoflexus sp. | reverse complement strand
TATCGATCCCGACATCGCCGAAGACCTGCTTCTTGGCGATGGTGACGAAGAGGCCACCCGGGCCGGCGATCTTGTCGACGCGGGGGATGGACTCGGTGCCATAGGCAAAGGCAGCGATGCCCTGGGCGCCGCCCGCCTTGAAGACGCCATCGACCCCGGCGATATCGGCGGCGACGAGCTTGACCGGCGGGACGGTGCCATCGGGGAGGACAGGGCTGGCGAGGTAGACCTCATCGACGCCGGCGACGCGGGCGGGGATGGCGCACATGAGGACGGTGCTCGGCAGGGGCGCCCGCGTGCCGGGGACGTAGATCGCCGCCTTCTGGAGCGGGCGGGTCATCTGGCCGAGGCCGCTGTTCTGGAAGTCGAGCATGGCGCCGCGAAGCTGTTGTTCGTGGTAGCGGCGGATGCGCCCGGCGGCGAACTGGAGGGCCTCGATGAGATCGGAGTCGAGGCCCTGGTAGGCGGCGGCGATTTCGTCGCGGCTGACGCGGAGGTCTCCGACGGTGGCGCCATCGAGGCGGGAGTTGTAATAGCGCACGGCGTTATCGCCGTCCTCGCGGACGTCGCGGATGATGCGGCGGACGACTTCCTCGGGGCTGAGCTCCTGGCCAAAGGTGCGGAAGGTGGTCTCCCGGATTTCCATGGGGAGCTCTTCGACATCGAGCGGGCGGCGGGAGAGCAGGAGCTGCCTGCCCTCTTCGGCATTGCGGATTATCCGCATCCCAGGTACCTCTCTACGGCTTCGCGCGCGGCAGCGGTGGAGCGCTGGACGAAGGCATCGACCTCGGCGCTCGTGATGTGGGCGATTGTCTCATCCAGCAGTTCGGGAAGCGAGTCGAGGAACGAGGTCAGGGTTTCTCCCTCTTCGAGCCCGGCATAGCGGAGGTGGTTGGCGATCATGCCCCGGGCGCGGTCCCAATCCATGTTGCGGGCCGCCATGTCGATGGAGACCTGGCGCCAGCGGTCGAGGGTCTCGGCATCGAGGAAACCGGCATCGATCGCCTCGACCGTGCATCCCAGGGCGGTGCAGATGGACCGCTTGAGCTCCGGGTCGCTGCCGTACTGGCGGTCGAGGTCGAACTGCAGGAGGCGATCCATGACGTTGGCGCGCATGGCTCCGCCGAGCTCTTCGTGGCGGGCGAAGTGGCGGCGGTAGATCCCGGTGATGTACTGCTCGTCCATGACGAGGTGGCTGATATAGCCGGCAGCCCAGGCACGGGTTTCGGGGTTCAGGTTCTCGGGCCGGGCAAGCTTTCCGTAGACGCGGAGGAAGCCCTGGACGGAGTCCTGGTGATTGTGCTCGTTGAGGTCGAAGAAGTGGGTGCTGTAGCGGTCCTGGCGGGTGATGACGCGAATATCCGGGGTTGTCGCTCCGAGCAGGTAGTGGCCAGAGTCGGGGGGGACGTCGCTGTGGCCCAGGTCGAGGGCGACCTGGCGGGCGAGCACCATGTGGAGGGTGATCGGGGGCATGAGCCGATCCTACGACAGGAGGCGGCCTCGGTGGGGCTAGATCCGGGCGCTCTCGATGGTGGTGAGGAGGATGCCCCGGCAGCCCATCCGCGAGAGGGTATCCATGATGCGGTGCGCCTGCTTTCGCGGGACCATGGCCTTGACCGAGTACCAGCCCTCGCGCTGAAGGCGAGTGACGGTGGGTGATTCGATGCCGGGGGTGACGATGCAGGCATCGGCGAGGATTTCGCCGGGGCAATCGTATTCGACCATCATGAACTCGGTGGCGACGAGCTTGCCTTCGACGCGCGCCAGGAGAACCTCGACCTCGGGTTCGCTTGCCCTGTCGGGATTGGCGTAGAGGGCGGCGTTCGACTGGAAGAGCGGCTCGCCGACGACGCGCAGGCCGGCCTGCTTGAGCGTGGAGCCGGTATCGACGACATCGACAACGGCCTCGGCAATGCCCAGCCGGACGGAGATTTCGACCGCCCCTTCGAGTTCGACGACATCGATTTGCTGGCCGGAGAAATACCGGCGGACGATGTTGGGCAGGGAGGTAGCGATTCGGAGGCCGGCGATCTCCTCCAGGGTGGTGACCTTCGATTCCTCGGGGACGGCCGCGCAGAGGCGCGAGTGGCCGTAGTTCAGGTCGCGCAGCAGGGTGGGCGCGACGCACTTTTCGGCGACGAAATCGCGGCCGGTGATGCCCGCATCGAGGATGCCGTTTGAGATGTAGAGCGGGATATCACCGGGGCGGAGGAAGTAGAACTCGACGTTGTTTTCGGGATCGAGGGAGGAGAGGTTGCTGCCTGCCTTGGAGACGCGGTAGCCGCAG
>JBBIVC010000363.1:0-2290 GCA_037439905.1 Thermoflexus sp. | reverse complement strand
CGCGCAGTAGAAGTGTGGTGACGGGTCGCCAGCAGACGGCTGTAGGTTTCGATGAGCTCGTTCTTGAGGAAGAGAATGTCATGCGAGGCCTCGATGGTCCGTTCGGGGTGCTCGCCGAGGACGATGTCGCTGAGCTCGCGGAGGACGGCCAGGGGGATGGGGTGCTCGGGGCGGGAGGCCTTGCCGTGGTGCCGGGCGTAGGCCAGGTCAATAAGGATGTCGTTGAGGGCATCGCCCTGGGGGTCGATCGAGGCCTTGAACATGAACCGGTCGAGGATTGGCTCGGAGATGGCGGAGAACTTCAGGTGGTTCGTCATCGCCAGGGCGGTGTGGAGGCGGGCATCTTCTTGCTGTTCGCCCTGGGTGAAGCGGCGCTCGTTGAGGATGCCCAGGAGGGCTTCGAGCACCAGGTCGTTGGCGTTCATGAACTCGTCGAGGTAGGCGAAATCGGCGGTGACGAGGGAATGGGTGGTGTCGTGCCAGAGCTTGCCTTCATGGAAGAGCTTGAGGTCGAGCCCGCCGAGGATGGTTTCGAGCCGGGTGCCCTGCGTGAACTGGGCCTTGAAGGTGATGCCCTCGAACTGGCTGAAGACGCTATCGCCGTAGAGGGATTTGCCGGTGCCGGCGCGCGAAATGAGCAGCTGGTGGCGGCGGCTGAGGAGGGCGAGCGCGGTTTGCTGCAGCAGCTGGGTCCGGCCTGGTACCGACTCCGAGACGTGCAGGAGCGCGGCCTTGAAGGCCTCGACCGCGTGCGGCACATCGAGCCCGCCGCCGGCATAGACGTACGGGCGGCCGTCGGCGGGGGTGAGCAGGTTCAGCGCGTCTTTCAACGGCGGCCCCCGGAGCCGCCCGGGAATGCATGAAGCCGGGCGATTGCTCCCATGGGCCGATTCTATGGATTGCCGCGGAAGATGGCGAGCGCCCCGGGAGGCTGGCAGGCGATTGCCCGCGGGCTATCCTACCGCGGACGTTCGCCGTAATCGCCGAAGGGCGCATCGCGGCGGCTGATCGTTTCGCGGAAGCCGATCTCGCGGAAGCTCTCGGCCCAGCGGAGCGCCTCCTCGGTATGGCGGGTGATCCCATCGAAGAAGGTGCCGAACATCTGGGTGGTGCGAAGGCCCATGTTCTCGTAGGCCTGGTTGATCAGCAGTTTGTTGAGCGCGAGCTGGTTCTGGGGGATGTGGCGGAAGCGCCTGGCGTAGGCTTCCGTTTCCTCCTGCAGTCGATCGAGGGGGAACACCTTCGAGACCAGCCCGATGCGGAGGGCGGTGGGGGCATCGATCTGGTCGCCGGAGAGGAGGAACTGCTTGGCGTGTTCGAGCCCCAGCCGGTAGACCCACATCATGGTGGTGGGCGTGCCGTACACGCGGGAGGGTGGGTAGCCGATGATGGCGTCCTCGGCCATGAAGATGAGGTCGGCGCAGAGGAGGAGGTCGGTCCCGCCGCCAAGGGCATAGCCGTGCATCTGGGCGATGACGGGCTTGGGGCATTCCCAGAGCTTCATGAACCGCTTCATGTTGTAGCCCATGAACTGGTAATCGCGGACCGGGTCCCAGGCGCCGGGCCGGTGTTCGATTTCGCGTGCGCCGTAGCGGCGGGCCCAGGGCGTCCGGTTATCGCCCGGGTTCAGGTCGTAACCGGCGGTGAAGGTCCGCCCGGCTCCCTTGAGGATGATGGCGGAAACCCCGGGCGAGGCGGTGGCAGCGTCGATGGCATCGGCGATGCCCTGGATGACGGCCTCGTTGAGCGTGTTCAGCTTCTCGGGGCGGTTGATGGTGATGATGGCGAGCGAGTCGCGTTCTTCGTAGAGGACAACGCGTTCTTCCGGCATCGGGACCTCCGTCTTCGTGTTGGCGCAAAGTCTAGGGGGAAGCGATGGGGACTGACGGCCTTGCCACGCCGGAGTAGCATCTGGGCGCCAACATCCGCCGCTGGAGGTGCGAGATGCCATACGACAACATTCTCTACGAGACCGATGGCCGGCTCGCGTTCATCACGCTGAACCGCCCCGAGAAGCTCAACGCGCTTTCGAACGACCTTCGCGGCGAGCTTTTCCACGCGCTGAAGGAGGCCGAGGCCGACCGGGCGGTCGGCGTGATCGTCCTGCGGGCGAACGGGCGGGCGTTCAGCGCGGGGTACGACCTTTCGCCGTCGCGCGCGGCCTCGGAGGAATCGAAGTACGTCCATCCCCGGTCGAAGCTGCCGGACACGGGTACGACCCACCCCGCGCACTATGACTGGTCGCGCCACGTGTTGCTCGCGAACTGGACGATCTGGGAACTGGCGAAGC
>JBBIVC010000362.1:1635-2331 GCA_037439905.1 Thermoflexus sp. | reverse complement strand
TGCCAAGCCCCTGCAGCCAGGCGTCCCGCCGCATGGTGCTGTACACCACCGCCCCCGTTGTCAGGAAGGCGAAGATGCTCACCCACGTTGCGCCGGAGTCGCTCCCGGCCGCCACGCCCGTGGCCGCCCACGTGCCGGCGATCGCGATCAACCGTGAGATGCCCAGCCGCCGCCACGCCGACGCCCCTACGGCGCCCGTGGCCAGCATCGAGAAGATCAGAAGCCACCAGCTCGACCCATTGGCAGCGACGGCTGCGATGCTCGCGCCCCAGATCGCCAGGATGGATAACAGCGATGTCGCCTTGATCGTCATACCAGCCGCCCGTGCTCGTCCCGGATCTCGGGTCCGTCCACGCGCGCCCGCCCGTCGCCGAACTTCGCGTCGCGCCAGTGCAGCGCCGCCTTCAGCCCCTGCTCCGCGGCAATCCGGCCGAATTCCCGCACGCTCGGCGCCAGGTGCGCCCGGGCATCGTTCTCCGCCCCAAACCGCTGCATCGTTCGCGCCCCCATCAGTTCGAGCGCGATGTTCACGATCCGCTTGTTGGCGCTCAGGAGTTCCGTGTCGATCATCACCATCCGGTCGACGAGTCCCTCGACTTCCTGTTCGAGCAGGTTGGCGGGCACCGATTTCAGGACCAGCCCGATCTTCGCCGCCTCGGCGCTGGAGAACATCCGCTATGGCCGCCCGAAGGCCGA
>JBBIVC010000362.1:0-1625 GCA_037439905.1 Thermoflexus sp. | reverse complement strand
CCTCGGCGCCCGTGATGGTGTCCCCCGTCAGGAACAGCCGCTTCGCCCACTGCGGGCCGCAGTGGTAGACCCACATCTGGTTCGGCAGCGACCCCATGGCCCGCGCAGGCGGAAACCCGATCGTCGCATCGTCCGCCGCGATAATGATGTCGCACAGCAGCGCGATATCCGTCCCGCCAGCGAGGCAGTAGCCGTGGACCTGGGCGACGACGGGCTTGTGCATGTCGAAGATGGCCATCCGCAGCCGCTGCGCGCGCTCCAGCTGCCATGCGTCGTCATCGAACGTCCGGCCCCCTCGGTACACCGCCGTGTACTGGTCCGCCCCGGGAGCGGGCCGCCGGTTCGCCAGCGGTGTCAGGTCGTACCCCGCACTGAATGCCCGGCCGTTGCCCCGCAGGATGACGGCGTGCACGTTGGTGTCGTTGTCAGCCTCCCACAGGGCTTCGTTCAGCTCCTCCTGCAGTTCGAACGACAGGGCGTTCAGCTTCTCCGGCCGGTTCAACGTGATCCGTGCCCGCCCGCGGTCGACTTCGTAGAGGATGGTGCGCAGGTCGTTCATCGAGCTCCCTCCAGTGCGCGCGCATTGTAGCCGTGGATGCAGCGGCGCGTAGCCGGGGGGAGGGAAATCCGCCCCATCGAGGCAATATCATGCCCGCCATGCGGCGCCCGCCAGGCCGGCCACCCTCGGGAGACGTGCTCACCCCTGCCGAGTGGGAAGTGCTCCACATGGTCCGCCATGGCATGACCAACCGCCGCATCGCCGCCCTGCGCGGCACCACCCTCGACGCGGTCAAGTTCCACCTCGAAAACATCCGCGCAAAGCTGGGGCTCCCCGACCGTCAGGCCATGCGCCACTGGCCCGGGCTGCCCCGGAACCTCGGCCACAGGAGGTCTGCCATGTCATCCGCCGAACCCGCAACCATCGCCCTCGGACACATCGGCCAGGTGTCTCACGCCGTCAGGGACATCGATACCGCGGTCGCGTTCTTTCGCGACACGCTCGGCCTGAAGCACCTGTACACCTTCGGCCAGCTGGCGTTCTTCGATTGCGAAGGCACCCGGCTGTTCATCGATGCCCTGCCCGAGGCGCAAGGCACGGGCCACTCCGTCCTCTACTTCAGCGTGCCCGATATCCACGCGGCCACCGCCGCGCTGCGCGCAAGAGGCGTCGCGTTCCAGGGTGAGCCGCACCTCATCCACCGCCACGAAGATGGCACCGAGGAGTGGATGGCGTTCTTCGCCGACCCGGAGGGAAACACGCTGGCGCTGATGTCGCAGGTGAAGCCGTAGATCGCCGCGCCGCGCCTGCCGCGCCTGTTTGTGATAGGCTAGGTACCTGAAGGTCATGGTGACTGTGCACCCACGCAGGTCTGTATTCGCGCCGCTGCGCGCGATCGAGCGGCGTCCCGGTTCCACGCTTGCCCGGCCCTTGCTCATCGCCGCCGGGCGCCATGCCCCAATCCTCCCGGCGATAACCAGGAAGTGATTCTGAGTCCGCTGATTTCCGCCCTCTCCCGCCCGTTCCGGCGCCGCCACGCCGGTGCGCCCCTCCCCTCCCCCGCCAGTACGCAGTCACCGGAGACCCTCTCGACGGCTCCCCGGCCGCTCCCCGCCGCGGCCGCCAC
>JBBIVC010000361.1:0-2338 GCA_037439905.1 Thermoflexus sp. | reverse complement strand
CTTCGCCCGCACCTACCCGGTCCCCGGCATCACCGATGCCGTCGCGGTCTGACGGGCAAGCCCATCGACCGCTGAGCCATGGACCGCCCTGACGCTGTCCCCTACTCCGGCTTCGTCGCCCGGAACCGGAACGACCCCTTGCCCGGCCGGATGGCCACGTCGGTGAACCCCGCCGCCTCCAGCCGGGCCGCGAAGGTCTCCGGTGGCACCAGCACCATCGTGTCGAACACGTGTGAAAGCCGGAACTTCAAGCTCACGGTACTGTCGCAACCAACAAACACTCCTCCGGGCCTCAGCACCCGGTAAGTCTCCGCGAGCAGCCGGTCCTGGAGCTCAACCGAGGGCACGTGGTGCAGCATCGTCATCGATACCGCGCCGCTGAAGCTCGCGTCCTCGAACGGCATCGCGGTCGCGTCCCCCCGGTGCACCTCCACGTTCGAGCCGGCCATCCGCTGCTCGAGCGACCTGGCCAGCTTCTCGTCGATCTCAATGCACGTGACGCGCGCGTAGCGCTGGCGCAGGAGGTCCGTCACCAGCCCCGGGCCCGGCCCGATCTCGAGCACGTTTGTCCCGAGGTCATAGTCGCGGACGACCCAGGGGAGGACAGTCTCCTCCAGCTGCCGGGCCCACCTCGCCGAACGGCAATACCAGCGGTGATACGTATTCATCACCGGAGCATACCGCCTGCCCCGCCTGTTCCATGGTGGCGGACATCACAATTCTGCCCCGCAGCTGCCACGCTCCCGAATTGAGGCAAACCGCCCTGCGTGATACCTTCTTGGTTCGTGCCGGGAGCCCGGTACTTCCTGGAAGTACAAACCCATCGCCCGGCCTGAGGATTCATGAGGGAATACGAACTGACGGTGGTCTACGACCTCGCCGTCGCCGAGGCCGGTGGCCCGGATGCAGCTCCGCAGCGCCTCACCCAGCTCGTCGAAGCGCGCGGCGGAAAGGTGCTCAAAGTCGACCACTGGGGCCGCCGCCGCCTGGCCTACCCGATCAACCACGCGCTCGACGCCGACTACGTCGTCAGCAGGGTCGAACTCGATCCCGAAAACGTCAGCCCGCTCGAAGCCGCGCTCCGCATCGATGAGCGCGTCTATCGCCACCTCATCGTCCGCGCCGACGAGCTGCCCGCTCCCATGCCCCCGCGCGAGCCGCGCCATGCGCCCGCCGCCGAAACACCCGCGCCCGCAGCAGACCCGGCCCCGGCCAACGAGGCGCCCGCGCCCGTGGAAGCACCACCGGAGGCCGGGGAGCCCGCCCAGTAAGCAAGGAGTACCACCATGGCGAGCCTGAACAAGGTCATGCTCATCGGGAACGCAGGCCGCGATGCGGAACTGCGCTACCTCGCGACGGGCACCCCCCAGTGCCAGTTCAGCCTCGCCGTCAACAACCGCCGGCGCAACCAGCAGTCCGGTGAATGGGAAGATCAGACCGAGTGGTTCAACATCGTCATCTGGGGCGATATGGCCGAACGCGTCTCGCAGTACATCACCAAGGGCAAACTGCTCTACATCGAAGGCCGGCTCCAGACCCGCTCCTGGGACGACGACCAGGGCCAGAAGCACTACCGCACCGAAGTCATCGCCCAGAACGTCCAGCTCCTTGGCGGCCGTGATGGTGGCTCCGGCGGCGGTGGCGCCGGCGACGACTGGGGCGGCAGCTCCAGCTACAGCCGTCCGCGGGGCGGCGCCGCCGGCCGCGGTGGCGAGACCGACCCGGATGATCTTCCCTTCGAATAGCCCGGGCGGCCCACCCGCCCACACCCCGGCCCTTCCCCACCGGAAGGGCGAACCCATCGGGAGAGGTTACTGAACCATGACTTCGGAAGAACGCGCACCACAGCAAGCAGAAGGCGGCGAGCGGCCCGCACGGCCCCAGCGCCCCCGCTACGGCAGCCGCCGAAAGGTCTGCCGCTTCTGCGTCGATAAGGTCAAGGGCATCGACTACAAGGATGTCTCGCGCCTGCGCATGTACGTCAGCGATCGCGGCAAGATCGAGCCGCGCCGCAAGACCGGCACATGCCTCAAGCACCAGCGGCTCGTCTGCACCGCCGTCAAGCGCGCGCGTCACCTGGCGCTCCTTCCCTACACCCTGGCGCACGTGCGCCAGACCGGCATCTTCCCAACCCGGGGGTAAGCTGAAGCGGGCGCACCCCCGCGCCCCGGAAGGACGGCCATGGCTCGACGCGAACGCACTACCGGGCTCCCCCGCCCCCGGCCGCGCCCGGCATCCAGCCAGGAGCGCAAGGTCGCGGGCGTCGCCCTCAACGAACAGAACACCCGCATCGCCATCCTCGGCGGCGCGGCGCTCCTCCTCGTCTTTGTCCTCGGCC
>JBBIVC010000360.1:0-2338 GCA_037439905.1 Thermoflexus sp. | reverse complement strand
CTGGAGCCCCTTCGGCGAGGTGGTCATCCTTCTGCTCATCCAGGTCGGCGGGCTTGGGTACATGCTGGGCACCACGATTGTGCTCTGGGCTTTTGGCCGCCAGCTTGGCCTGCGCGACCGAAACATGCTCCGCCTGTACTACGGAGCTCCCAACATGAAGGAGACGCTCGGCTTCGCCCGCGGAGTCGGCCTTTTCACTGCGGTTTTCGAGGCCGCGGGAGCGTTGATACTCACCGGCGCATTCCTTGTCGATGGCCATGGCATCGGCGAATCGCTCTGGTGGGGCGTGTTTCATGCGGTCTCCGCCTTCAACAACGCCGGGTTCAACGTCACGGGTGCGGACATGATCCCCTTCTCGGGCAACCCGGTGGTGCTCCTTACCCTCGCCACCCTCGTCGTTGCCGGGGGACTTGGTTTCCTCCCCCTGGCCACGCTCGCGTCGCGCCGGTCGTTCCGGCGCCTGCCGCTGGAGTCGAAGCTGGTGTTCGTTACGAGTGCCGCCCTGCTCGCAACCGGCACACTCGCGCTCCTTGCCTTCGAATGGGCCAACGATGCGACGTTGGGCGCACTGCCAATCCAGGACCGGCCCGTGGTGGCCCTTTTCCACAGCGCGAACGCGAGGACCGCGGGCTTCAGTGCGATGGACCTCGCCGGCCTCCACGACGAGTCGAAGATCTCCACCGTCGGCCTGATGTTCATCGGTGGCGCGGCCGGTTCGACCGCCGGAGGCCTCAAGGTCGGCGCATTCTCCATGCTGTTCGCGGTCATGCTCTCGACCCTGAGAGGAAGGGAGGAGGTGAGCGTGTTCCGGCGGACCATCCCCACGGCGGTCGTCCAGCAGGCCACGACGCTGGCCCTGTACTTCGTGGCCCTCCTGTTTGGTTTCTCGCTCGCGCTCACCCTCACATCGAGCGAGGAGTTCCTCGACACCGTGTTCGAAGCGATGTCCGCCCTGGGGACGGTCGGGTTCAGCGCGGCCGGGACCCCGGTTTTCGGTGACTGGGGGCACCTGGTGCTGATCGTGGCCATGCTCTTCGGGCGCTTCAGCCCCCTGGTGCTCGTCCTGTACATGTCGCAGCCGCGCAAGAAGCTGCCCTATCACCACCCTACGGATAGCGTGAGGCTCGGCTGATGCTGGATGGCGAACTACTGACGCCGTATCGTGCGGCGGGTGGGCGCAGGAAGGCGCTGGCGACGCGAAAACTGAGGTTGGCGAACGCATGAAGGTAGCGATCCTGGGGCTTGGGCGATTCGGCTCGCAGCTGGTCGAGGAGCTGGTCGGCATGGGCGTCGAAGTGCTGGCGGTCGATGCCGACAACCAGCGCGTGAACGAACTTGCCGAGATTGCCACGCTGGCCGCGTCCGGCGACCTCACCGATTTCGAGTTCCTGAGCTCGCTCGCCCTCGATACCTACGACACCGTCGCCGTGGCGATCGGCAGCGCGATAGCCACCAGCGTCCTGCTCACGCTCACCCTCAAGCGGCGGCTCGAGTTGCGCCACGTGGTCGCCAAGGCGAGCACCGACGACCACGCCGAGGCGTTGCGGCTCGCCGGCGCCGATATGGTCGTGAAACCCGAGCAGGAAGCCGCGATCCGTCTCGCGCACACCCTCGGTCCCTCCAGCCACCTCGGCGAGTACCTTTCGCTCGGCCCGACGTTTGGATGTGCCAAGCTCGATGCGCCGGAATCGGCCTTCGGCAAGACCATTGGCACGCTCGAGGCATTCACTCGCCATAACGTGGTGTTGCTCGCCCTGGTGCGAGAAGACACGGTGACCTTCCGCCCCGACCGCGACGTGGTGGTCGAGCCCGGGGATGTCTGGCTCATCGCCGGCGAGGACGAGCAGCTCAGGAAGGCGAGCGGATAGGCGCGTTGGGGTCTGCGGCTCCCTGCGAGGCCATGAAGGCCTCGCCCCGTGGCGAGAGCCTGTAGCCGGTCTCCAGGCTGATCGTGAGGCCCCGCGCTTTCAGCTTCCGGACAGCCGCTTTGAAGGCCATGGTGTCTCGCCCCAGGAGCTCTGCGAGTTCCCGCGCCCGTCTCCCCGGGTGGGCGGCGATGAGCCGTAGCGTCGCTGCCGTCCACGGCCCGTCGGGGCTTGCCGCGTCCAACCGGGCTAGCTGGTCCCCGATGGTAGCCAGCTCTGCGGGAGTGAGGCCCGCGGTTCCCGCGAGCACGTCCCGGGGGTCGGGCGCGGCGAGCCGGTGGAAGGCCACCCGGTAGACCGGGAGCGATGGGTCGCCGCGCAGTTCGCGTCGCAGCGCCTCCACACTTTCGAAGCCGGCGTGGCGCGCCTCGGCCGGGTCGATCGACCCGGGATCGACGATCTCGCACGCGTCC
>JBBIVC010000359.1:0-2346 GCA_037439905.1 Thermoflexus sp. | reverse complement strand
ATCGCACTGCCAGCGAACGGCGAAGCATCGGAGTGGGAGCCCGAGGCTCCAGAGGCCGAATCAGCGGCGCCGCCACCGCCGTCGCGCCGCAGAGTGTTCACCTGGAAGCGCCTCCTGCTGGCGCTGGTGATGCTCGGTTTTCTCTCCGCTGGCGCGGCGTACTCGCAGAAAGAGCGCATCGCTCCCGAAGTGGCCGACATGAGCCGCCGGCTTATCGGCGACGAGCGCACGGCGCGCGTCGAGGGCTGGTTCTTCAAGGTCGAAGACCAGATAGACATGGCAAAGTACCGCCTGCTTGGCGGCGAAACCAACCCGTTCGCCACACGGCAGGTGCGCGTCGAATTCGTGCCCAGGCCGCCAGCCCGGGAGATTCACTTTTCGGTGGGCAAGGGCCCGGACTACCTTCCGCCACCCGATGCGTTTCAGCCGCTCCCGATGGTGCCGCCCACCACGCGGCCACTGCGGGAGAACCTCGAGGCGGGAGAAGGCGTGTGGACCAGCGTGGGCCTTCCACTCTCGTCCGGTCCTGACCCGCTGATGATGAAGACGTTCATCCGTCCTGACACGTCGCGGCCGTACGCGCTGGTCGGCGTGTTGCTGATGGACCACCGGCGGATTCGCCTGCACCTGATGGGGGGCACGGAAGACCCGGGGGGCGATCTTGGAGTCCGGGGGCCCGGCGTAATCCCGGAAGATCAGCGCGACGAGCTGCTGGCGGCGTGGAACGGCGGCTTCAAGGGGCCGCACGGGGGCTTCGGCATGGTGGCCGACGGCCTCACGTATCGCGCCCTGAGGAAGGGCCTCGCCACGATCTGCGTCAAGCGCAACGGCGCGATCATCATGGGCGAGTACGGGCGCGATCTCACGTGGGACGAGAGCTTCGAAGCCTGCCGCCAGAACGTCATCCTGCTCGTCGACAAGGGCGAAGTGAGCAAGCGAACAACCGAAGGAAACGACACGTGGGGTTACGTCCAGGTCAACAGCTCGGAGTTCATCACGTGGCGGTCGGCCGTTGGGCTGACGAAAGACGGGAACCTGCTGGTAGCCGCCGGCAACTCGCTCAGCGCGGAAACGCTGGCGAAGGCGCTCTGGGCGGCCGGGGCGGAATACGCGATGCAGCTCGACATCAACAGCCCGTATGTGCTGACGGGCCTGTTCTTCCGGCAGCCGGACGGCACCGTTAAGCCGGAGAAATTCATGGATTCGATGCCCGATAGCGCCAGCCGGTTCCTGCGCACGCAGCAGCGAGACTTCATGTACGTCACGCTCGACGAGAGCGGCTACCGCTGACGGCCGGCTTCGGACGAGGATTGGCCCTGGGCGCCCGGGAAGATTGCGGCGCACGGCCCATGTGCAAGCGCCCAGTACGCCCGGCTGCCGTCCGTCCCCTGGAGTTGCTGGAGACCAGCCGGCAGTCCCCGGATCCAGGTCAGCCAGCCGCCGTCATCGGGGGCATACAGGGCAGCCAGGCAGGCCAGCTCCTTCTCGAGTGAATCGCCTGAGGCAGCGGGGAAGACGACGAAATTCCAGCCGGGCTCGAGGATGACCAGGCGTTCGACTGGCGCGGGCGGTGGCGCTTCCTGGAGGGGGTAGAGCGCCACGAGCCCGGCGATGTCGTCAGGCTCGAGCTTTCTGAGCACCCCGCGATACTGGAAGTGCATTACGGCGGCCAGCTCGGCCTCGGTGCATGGGCCGAACGGCACAGGGCAGGAATGTTCGAGGCCTGCCATGTGTCCCAGTTCGTGGAGGATGACGGTGCGCCAGTCGAGCGCGCCCCCGGGAATCCCCGCCTGGGTGGCCGCCTCGGGGTTGCTGTTGAGCAGCATGTCGACTTCGTGGGCCGATTCCTTGCTGGTGACTCCCAGCACGCACCCCGGGTTGCACGGCATCGCAGTCCACGAGATGACGTTCTCGCCGTCGGGGCCGGATTCGAGGATCGAGGCGACGTTGTCGGTGATGCCCGCATAGCTGAACGCGAAGCGGGAACCGGGGACGCTGCTCCAGGTCTGCAACCCGGCGATGACCGCCTGCGGCGCGACCGGTGCCGGGGCTCCCGTGGGGTTGTAGGCCACGGGCACGGGCAACTCATCATCGTGCCAGCGCCATCCCCACGGCATCCACTGGGCCGAGACGGACCCCTCGGCGAGGGTGCCGCCGGGGACGAGGGCTTCCGCAGCGCGGCGCGCCGTGGCGGCCGCTTCGCCGGGTGTGGCCGCGGCGATGAGGAACTGGAGGAGAAGCGGGGGCCCTGCCGGGCGGCGGACCTCCAGGGAGAGGGCGTGTGATCCGGTGGCCGGGGTGGAAGCCGGGTCCTGGGCAACCAGCGGAGGCGCAGGAACGATCGCC
>JBBIVC010000358.1:0-2361 GCA_037439905.1 Thermoflexus sp. | reverse complement strand
AGCGCGAACTACATCGAACCGGGAAAGATCGCCGGCTGCCAGGTCCTCGTCTCCAGGCACGGCCAGCCCGCCTACTTCCGCTCATTCGGGCTCATGGACCGCGAGAGGTCGAAGCCGATGGCCGATGACACGATCTTCCGCATCTATTCCATGACCAAGCCCATCACCTCGGTCGCGCTCATGACCCTCTACGAGCAGGGTCACTTCCAGCTCAACGACCCCGTCCACCGCTTCATCCCCGAATGGCGCGACCAGAAGGTCTGGGTCTCCGGCGACGTCGACGAGATGGAGCTCAAGGCCCCGGAAACGCCCATGACCATGCGCCACGTGTTGAGCCACACCGCCGGGCTCACCTACGGCGCCACAAACCATCCCGTCGACAAGGCCTATCGCAGGCACGGCGTCAACCGCGACCGCTCGGAGACGCTCCGCACCTTCATCGAGAAGCTCGCGCTCGTCCCGCTCCGCTACCAGCCAGGCGAGCGCTGGATGTACTCGTTCGCGACCGATGTATGCGGCTACCTCGTCGAGGCCATCTCCGGCAAGCCGTTCGACCGCTACCTCCAGGAAACCATCTTCGATCCCCTCGGCATGCGCGATACCTCGTTCTGGGTGCCGCAGGAGAAGCTGCCCCGCTTCGCCGCGAACTATCAGCGCCAGCCGGATAAGACCCTGAAGCTCATCGACGACCCCGAGCGGAGCGCCTACCTCTCGAAGCCGGGCTTCCTCTCGGGCGGTGGCGGACTGACCAGCACCACCGCCGATTACCTCCGCTTCTGTGAGATGTTGCGGCGTGGTGGCGAGCTCGACGGAGCGCGCATCCTCGGCCCCCGCACCATCGACCTCATGACCCGCAACCACCTCGCCGGGGGCAAGGACCTCACGCAGATGGCCATCGGCGCGTTCTCCGAGACTGCCTACGAGGGTGTGGGCTTTGGCCTTGGCTTCGCCATGACGCTCGACGAGGTCGATGCCGGCTCTCTCGGCGAAGGCGACTACTACTGGGGTGGCGCCGCCTCGACCATCTTCTGGGTCGACCCGCTGGAGGACCTGGTGGTCATCTTCATGACCCAGCTCATGCCCTCGGCGACCTTCAACTTCCGCGGCCAGCTCAAGAACATCATCTACTCTGCCATCATCGAATGAGCGGACCGCGCCCTACCTGGCCTTGATGCGCTCCAGCAGACCGTCGTACTGCATCGGCGTGATCGGCCGGACCACCCGTCCCATGCCCGTCCAGTGCGGCCACTTCCAGTCGCCAGTCGCCCGTGGCTGTTCGACCGGGAAGAGGACTGGCTTCTCCTTGCTTGCCAGCATCAGGTGGTAGTGCTCGCCGAGGGGCACGGTCTCGTTCACGAGCCCGATCCAGTACGTCATCTCGCCCCCTGCGGGCGCGAACGTTGTCCCCAGGTAGCGGTACTGCCCGGCCAGGGGCCGTGACGCGCTGTTGACGTAACGCGCCTCTGGCCCGAATGCCCTCCGGATGGCCGCTCCGCCGAGCGCGTACAGCCGGTTCGTGCTCAGGGCCTCGTCGAGCGGCACGTCGCCCGTGCCCAGGATGTCTTCGAGGATGAAGTCGTGGTATTCCCGCGCGATGGGATCCGGGTCGCCATCGAGCGCGTCTACCACGTCGTACCAGGTGAGGGGTATCCACGGCGCCGGCACGCCCTCCGAGCGCAGCCCGAGCATGACGAACGCCGGGCGCTCGGCCCATTCGTTCGCTACCGCCTCCATACCCGGCAGCAGGCTCTCATCCGCGCCGGGCTCAACCTGCACCTCCACGAGCACCCTCCGGCCTCCCTCGTAGGTGAGGAGCAGGTCGGCAATGCCGGCGTCGGCCAGGCGGGGCTGCACCTCGACCAGCACCGGGGGGTCGCCGCCCAGCCCGGTGGCATGGGCAATCAACGCGGTGAGCATCCGGTGGCCACGCCTCAAGAAGTAGGCGAGGCCGGTGGTGCAGTAGTTTTCGAACGGTGTTGCGGCGGATCCCGGCCGGTATGCCGAGAGCATGGTGAAGAGGTTGTCGGCCATCTCTTCCAGTATGTCGCATTGCGCCCCAACGGGAGGCAGCCGCGTCCCCCGCTCGCAATTGCTTACGCCTGTAGACAATAACGAACGCGCTCTGCTAACGTTCCATTTGCCTAAGCAATTGAGCGATTCGGCCCACACCACCCGAGGTGACCGCCCACATGGCCGCCATCACGCCCTTCGACAACTACCTGGACCTTGTTGAAGCAGCCCGGGAACTCGCCATCCACCCCCAGAGTCTGCGGCGCCTCATCAAGCAGAAGAAGATCCCCGCCACCCTCTTCGCCGGCAAGTACCTCATCGAGCGCGATAAGCTCGAGATGTTCAAGAGCA
>JBBIVC010000357.1:0-2363 GCA_037439905.1 Thermoflexus sp. | reverse complement strand
ACCGGCTGCGGCTGCGAGCATAGCAACTCTAGAACGATTGTTCTAGCGCTGGTTCGCGTGGGGGAAGAACTGTTCGACCCATCGGCGCTGCTCCAGCGTATCGGGGACATCGCGGCCGCGCGCGGCGGCGATGCGCTCCCAGGCTTCGTCGACCGGCACCCCCGCAGAGACGAGCGTGGCGGCCACAAGCGTCGGCGAACGGCCAACGCTTGCCCAGCAGTGGATGGCCACGCCAAGCCCCGCCGAGAGGCGCTGGTGCCAGGATTCGAGATGGGGGCGAATCAGCCCCGGGTGAGGCACCTGCAGGTTTCCGACCGGGACGTGCGCGAACTCGACGCCGTGGCGCGCGCAGACTTCGGGGACGTGGTCGAGCTCGAGCTTCGCAATCTCCTCGGGCGTGAGGGCGGAGACAAGGACGTGGTGGCCGGCACGGCGAAGCGCTGCGATGTCGTCATCGAGCCAGGAGCCGCTCCGCGGGCGCAGGCAGACGGCGAGGCGTCCGGGCCATGGGCCGTCGACCGGGTACAACTCCACGCTCGCTCAATCCCCGGGGATATCGATGGAAGGGTCGAGTTCGCGGTAGTAGCAGCTCGTGTTGCCGGTATGGCAGGCGGGGCCGGTGGGGTGGGCCAGCACGAGCAGGGAGTTCGCCTCGCAGTTCTTGTAGATGCGATCGAGGTGGAGGACGTTTCCGCTCGTCGCGCCTTTCTCCCAGAGCTCGTTGCGGCTGCGGCTCCAGAAGGTCACGCGGCCGGTCTGGAACGTGCGGGCGATCGATTCCCTGTTCATCCAGGCGAGCACCAGGACTTCGCGAGTGTCCGCATCCTGGACCACGGCGGGGATGAGGCCGTCGGCGTCGAATGAGAGGGCGCTGGCTTCGGACATGGAGTCACTCCCTGGCCGCCGGGGCGGGGCTCACGCAGAAGGTTCGTCGACCGGGCGGATGGGGATGCCGCGCGCAGCCAGGTATGACTTCACCTCGGCGATCTTGTAGGTGCCGAAATGGAAGATGCTTGCGGCGAGCACCGCATCGGCGCCGCCAATTGTGAGGGCGTCGGCCATGTGCTGGGGTCCTCCCGCTCCGCCAGAGGCGATCACGGGCACGGTGACCGCATCGGAGATGGCGCGGAGCATCGCGTTATCGTAGCCCTGCTGGTGGCCATCGGTATCCATGCTGGTGACGAGGAGCTCCCCGGCGCCCCGCGAGACGGCCTCGACGGCCCACTCGACGGCATCGAGGCCGGCCGGGTTGCGGCCCCCATGCGTGAACACTTCCCAGCGGCCAGGCTCGCCAGGCACGCGCCGCGCGTCGATGGCGACGCCAATGCACTGGCTGCCGAAACGGTAGGCGCCCTCGTTGATGAGGTCGGGGTTCTGGATGGCCGCGGTGTTGATGCTGACCTTCTCCGCGCCGAGCTCCAGCATGATCTTCATATCGATGGCGCTGCGGATGCCGCCCCCGACGGTGAAGGGGATGAACACCTGCTCGGCGGTGGCGGCGACCATGTCGTAGGTGGTCGCGCGGTCATCGGCCGAGGCGGTGATATCGAGGAAGACGAGCTCGTCGGCGCCCTCGGCCTCGTACAGCCGGGCGAGCTCAACCGGGTCGCCGGCATCGCGGAGCTCGACGAACGAGACGCCCTTCACCACGCGGCCGCGGTCGACGTCGAAGCAGGGGATAATGCGGCGAGTGAGCACGTAACGATTGTCGAGTGTGGGCTGCGGAATGTCGATGACCTTCGGGTAGCTACAGCGTGGCCACTGCGGCCAGGGCCTCGGGCAGGGTGAAGGCGCCTTCATAGAGGGATTTGCCGACGATGGCGCCCTCGCAGCCGAGCCGTGCGAGGCGGACCAGGTGGTCGATGCGGGAAACGCCGCCTGAGGCGACAACGGGGCAGGGAAGCGCCTCGACCAGTTCGCGATAGGCCTCGAAATTGGGTTCGGTAAGCATGCCATCGCGGCCGATATCGGTGAACATGATGCGGGCAACGCCGGCGGCCGCGAACTCGCGCGCGAGGTCGAGCGCGCGGATGTTGCTACCGTGTAGCCACCCGTCGGTGCGGACCTCCCCGTCCCTGGCGTCGATAGCAACGACGATGGCCTCGCCGAAGCGGGCGATGGCCTCCCGGGTGAGCGCGGGGTCGCGGACGGCCACGCTGCCCAGCTGGACTCGGCCGGCGCCGTAGGCCAGGGCCGCCTCGATGGCCCCGAGCGTCCTGATACCGCCGGAGACCTCCACAGGGACGGCCACGGCCCGGCAGATTTCGGCCATCACGCCGTGGTTGCGCGGCGCGCCCTCCCGGGCGCCGTCGAGGTCGACGACATGCAGGCGTGGCGCACCGAGGTCCGCCCACTGGCGTGCC
>JBBIVC010000356.1:0-2372 GCA_037439905.1 Thermoflexus sp. | reverse complement strand
AACCGTCGCGGCAATCCACAGCTTCTTGGCGAAGACGTTCACGCGCTTGCGCAGGCGGTCCGCCGCGTCGCACACCAGGTGGTAGTCGTCGCCCCGGGCCTGGAAGAGGCGGACGATATCGGGCACGGAAAGTTCTGCTCCCGTCTCCGCACGCGCCAGGATTCCGCGGACTTCTTGGGTTGACGTATCGGACCGCCGGCCCGGCGTGAGCTTCGCTGGTAAATCGGCCGCAGGGGGCGCCGTTGCCGCGTCTCCCGGCGACCAGGCATCAGCCCGTGCGAAGCCATCACCATCGATGGCGCGGATCACCGCCGTGGCCATCGCGGGCGTCTGCCAGCGGCTGCTTTCGAGGGCGAACTTCGGGTATACCGCCAGTCGCTCGGTCAGCACTTTGCCGCACTCCGCGGTCCTCTGGCTGAGCGCATCGAGGTGCGGCCACGGCGCCTCGGGGTTCACGTGGTCCGGAGTCACGGGTGAGACACCGCCCCAGTCGTTCAGCCCGGCGGCGACAAGCGCCGGGTAGTCGTCATAACTGAGGTTGGGCGGCGCCTGGATGTTCATCTCCGGGCCAAACACAATGCGGGCGACCGCGATCGTCCAGAGGAGGTCATCGAGACCGGGTTCTGGCGCGTTCGCCATCTTCGTCCCGGGCTTGGCGCGGAAGTTCTGGACGATGATCTCCTGGATGTGCCCGTAGCGGTCGTGCAGGTCGCGGAGCGCGAGGAAGGATTCGATTCGCTCCCTCCGTGTTTCGCCAATGCCAATGAGCACACCGGAGGTGAACGGCACCTGGAGCTCCCCGGCGTCGCGGATCGTCTGGAGCCGGGGGGCAGGGTGCTTATCGGGCGAGCCGTAGTGGACCTGACCCTTCTGGCTGAGCCGCCCCGAGACGTTCTCGAGCATGATGCCCTGGGAAATCGTCACTTCGCGAAGGGCGGCGATCTCTTCACGTGTCATCACGCCGGGGTTGGCGTGCGGAAGGAGCCCGGTCTCGCGGTATACCAGCCCGGCCATCGCCACCAGGTAGGCGATGGTCGTGGGGTATCCCATCTCATCCAGCTCGCGCCGGGCGGCCTTGTAGCGCAGCTCGGGCTTGTCGCCCAGCGTGAACAGCGCCTCCTTGCACCCCGCCGCCGCGCCGGCCCGGGCGATCTCCAGCACTTCCTCCGGCGTCATGTACGCCTTCTGGCCGGGAACTGGCGGCTTCGCGAAGGTGCAGTAGTGGCACACATCCCGGCACAGGTGCGTCAGCGGGATGAACACCTTCCGCGAGTAGGAAACGATGTTTCGGTGGACCCGGTCGCGGAGGGCGGCGGCGGCCGAAAGCAGTGGTTGCAGGTCTGTCTCTTCGGCAAGGGCGAGCGCCTCCGCGCGGCCGGGCAGCGTACCGGAGATCGCCAGGTCGAGGGTGCGGCGGGTGCTGTCGAGCATTCCGGCCTCCTGCGGCGCGGAGTCGATTCGCTTTACGTACTCAGTTCAAAAGTTGAACTGGACCCCTCGCGCCGGTAGCATATCGCAACCCGGGTTGAGGTTTCAAATGATCCAGCGCAGTGTTCGTTGCCCCGTAGCCGCTACTCTCGATCTCGTGGGAGACAGGTGGACATTGCTGGTCGTTCGCGACCTCCTCCGCGGTCGCCGCCGATTCTCCGAGCTGCGGACGTCGGTCGAGGGCATCCCGCCCGCCGTCCTCTCCGACCGCCTCAAGGCGCTCGAGGCTGCCGGGGTGGTGGTGCGCAGGCCCTACAGCGACCATCCGCCGCGCTCGGAGTATGTCCTCACGCGGAAGGGACACCGGCTGGGCGTCGTGGTCGGTGCGCTGGCGACATGGGGCGAGGAGTTCGCCGAGAGCGACCTGGCGCTGGTCGACCAGGAGTGCGGCCACGGTGTGAGCGTCGTCTATCACTGCCCGAAGTGCGAGCGCCCGGCGCCACGGTCGCGCGTGCGCATGGTCGGAGCGGCCCGGCCGTGAGAGCAATGGACGAACCCCGTTCGTTTGCCGCCCTTCCCGGCCCGGGGATACACTTAATGTTCCACAAACGAACGTTCCGGAGTCTCGCGTGCATGTCATTGGGCTGACGGGTGGTATCGCCAGCGGAAAATCCACCGTGACCCGGTTCTTTCGCGACCGCGGCGTCCCGGTCATCGATGCCGACGTCCTCGGTCACCGGACCTACGAGCCCGGCACCGCGACGTTCGACGCTGTTGTCGCGGCTTTTGGGCCAGACCTGGTCGCAGCCGATGGCACCATCGATCGGAAAGTGCTCGGGGCCAAGGTCTTCGGCAAGCCAGAGGAGCTGAAGCGGCTTACGGATATCGTTTGGCCCGGCATACGCAAACTCGCCAGCGAGGCGCTCGCCGAATACGAGGCCGCC
>JBBIVC010000355.1:0-2400 GCA_037439905.1 Thermoflexus sp. | reverse complement strand
CGCGCTCGCCGGGGTTGGTGTTGTGGGCGGCGGCATGGTGGGGGTGGCGGTTGCGGAGGCCCCGGGCGGCGTTGATTCGAGCGTCGCCGCGGGCGTGGTCGTCGTCGATGCCACGGCCGCTGGCGTGCTGGTTGGACCGGGAGTTGCCGGGTGCTCGCCGGACCCGCCACAGGATGTGGTGGCAAGGGCGAGGGCAGAGAACAGAAGCGCGAAGGCTCGGTGCATGGCGAAAGTTCCTGGGGGCCACCGGCCGGCGCCGGCGGATGGCAATCAAAAGGGGGGAACGGCGCCGGCCGGCGTCGAATCCCCCCCGGGTGGTTGCTGGCCGCGTTAGCGGCGGGCGGCGTAGGTTGCGGCGGCGGTCGCGCCCATCGCGATGGCGATCATGCCGGCGATGAAGATGAGGCCGCTGGTGCCGGATTGCGAGGCGGGGGCGAGGCTATCGCCGGTGTTGGGCGCGCCCGGGGCTCCCGATGTGACGTTGATCTTGCCCATCATGCCCTGGGAGGCGTGGAGGACGCAGGCGTAGTTGTAGGTTCCCGCCTTCGAGAAGGTGAAGGACGCCTTGACGCCATCGGGGAACTCGAGGCCGAGCATCGGGCTGGCGATGAACTTCGTGCCATCGACCTTCACGCCGGGCGAGTAGTTGACGCCCGAGGTGAACGGGTCCCACGAGGCGAGCTCGGGCGGGGGCGGGCCTTTGAGGTCCACTCCCGGCGGGAGGAACGCGACATCGTGCGGGGTATGGACGTTGGAGACGAACTCGACTTCGTCGTTGATGCCGACGTTGAGGGTCGCGGGGAAGAACTGCATGACATCGCCGCTCTGGATGTCGTTGCTGCTCGAGATCTGGAGGGTGTACTTCTTGCCGCCGCCGGCCTTCGAGGAGATGGCGACGGGCTTGGCAGCAGCCGCGCCAGCGGCAGCCTTGAGCTCGGCGATCGACGAGGTGTAGGTGGCATTGCCGCGCCCGTCGATCGACGCCTGGTTGTCCTGCTCACCGATGCCGGGGCCCTGGACGTAGACCTTGCCGGTCATAAAGGGGTGGATGAAGCAGTAGTAGTCGTAGGCGCCTTCGGTGGTGAACTTCACCGAGAATTCGGGACCGTTCGGGCCGAAGACGAGGCCGGAGTTGACGAAGCCGGTGCCATCGTATTCCACGACAGCATCGCCTGGGTTGGTGGGCTCTTCAGGGTTGCCCTGGATTGCGCCGAAGGTGACGGAGTGGGGTTCGTCCCACGGGAACGACCAGGTGATCGTGTCGCCGGCGCGGACATAGACCGAGTTGGGCAGGAAGGTGTTGACGGCGTAGCCCGTTTCGCCGTCGCCGGCGCGCACTTTGAGCGTGACGGCGGCAGCCTGGGCGGGTGTTCCGGTCGAGGCGAAGACGGCCATCATCGCCAGGGCCAGGGCTGGCAGAGCCAGCAGGACTTTTCTCATGTTCCGGTGCTCCCTCCGGGTATTTGGGTTAAGACCCTTTTGCGACCCTACTCCTGCGGATTGCCCGATTCAATGCCATTCGTGTGACGTTAATCACATTCACTGGCGAACTCCTCCGAAGGTCGCAGGGGCGCGCTGGCCGGCGATGACGTGGGAGGATGCGACGGGCCGCCTTCAGGCGCTGAGCCATTCGGCGGCAGAGGGGATGCCCTTCAGCCCCGTAGCGCAGGTGACACTGCGAAGGACGGCGTTTTCGACCGCATAGGCCGCGAGCGTCCCGAGGGAGAGCAGTTCGTGGGGCTGCACGGTGAGTGTGCCCATGGAGATCGCGAAGGCGATATCGCCATCTCCACTGGTGTGCGCGGGGACAACCGCACGGGCGAAGCCGTCGTGGGCGTGGATGGCCAGGCGCTGGAGGTGGTGGGGCTCAAGGGCGGCGTTCGTGGCCACGCAGATGAGGGTGGTGTTCTGAAGAAGCGCATCCATCTGGGCAGTGCGGCGATCGAGCGCTTCCGGGATGGGGAGGAACTGGCGGGGTTCGCCGCGCGGCCCGGCGATGCACTCGCCGGTCGCCGGGTCGAAGACCGAGCCGATGGCGTTGGTCACGGCAAGGGCGCCGACGACGATGCCGCGCGGGCCGACGAGACTGGCCGTCCCGAGGCCGCCCTTGAGCGCATGCCCGGGGCCCAGCAGCTTGGCGATGGTCGCCCCGGTGCCCGCGCCAACCGAGCCCTCGGCGACCGCGCCCCGGCGGGCCCGAACGGCGGCGAGGTAGCCTTCGTGGGCGCCCGGGTAGGCGGACGGGTTGCCGATGCCAAGGTCGTACAGGACGGCAGCTGTGACGATTGGCACCTTGCGGGCGGAGGTAGGGAAGCCGATGTCGTGCTCGGCGCACCAGCGCATCACGCCGTCGGCGGCGGCCAGCCCGAATGCGCTGCCCCCGGTGAAGACGACCGCGTG
>JBBIVC010000354.1:2145-2405 GCA_037439905.1 Thermoflexus sp. | reverse complement strand
GGTCGGCCGGGGAGATGCCCGCCCCATCGTCTGTCACGCTCAACTCCACGCGCCCCCCATCCGTCCCGCACCGCACGTGCACGTTCCCGCCCGGGCTCGCGTACTTCAGGCTGTTATCCACCAGGATCATCAGCAGCTGCCGCAGCCGCGCCCGGTCGCCCTTCACACGCCCAGTGCCCGCCTCCCAGGCCAGGCGCACCTGCAGGAGGTCGGCCAGCGCGCCCATGTCGCGCACCACCTCCCGGGCCAGCTCGCACAGG
>JBBIVC010000354.1:0-2129 GCA_037439905.1 Thermoflexus sp. | reverse complement strand
CGATCATCAGGTTCGCCCGGCCCTCATCCGCCCGCGCCAGCGTCGTCAGGTCGCCCACCAGCACGGTCAGGTGGTCGAGTTCGGCCGCCACCGCCTCGGCCTGGTCGAGCTTCGATTCGATCGTCGCCTCCGGGTCGTCCAACAGCAGCGCCGTGTTCGCCTTCGCCACCGCCAGCGGCGTCCGCAGCTCGTGGGAGGCATCGGAGATGAACCGCCGCTGCGATTCCAGCGCCCGCCGGATCGGTCCCAGCGTGCGGCCGGCCAGCCACCACCCGCTCCCCAGCGAGACCACCAGCCCGATGAGCCCCCCGCTAACGAACACCGCCCGCAACGTCTGCAGCTGGTGCTCGGCGAGCCGCAGCGAACGCCCCACCGCCAGGTAGGTCCCGTTGTCCAGCGCCTCGATCAACAGGCGATAGCGCGCCTCCTCCCCGCTCACCTGCTGGATCTGCTCCTCCCGCGCGCCGCGGGCCGCTGCTGCCAGGTCGATCCCGTCGAGGTTCACTCCCCGCGGGTTCGAAAGCACCGTCCCGGAGGAGTCGAACGTGATATAGAACAGGTCGCTCGACAGGATCGCCAGCCGCTCGCGGTCGTGGTCGTCGTGCTCGTCGTCCTCGTGATCGTCGTCATCCCCGCCGCCGTCGCGCGGCGGAGCCGGCGCCGGCAGGGGCAGCGCATCCAGCCGCTCGATTTCGCGCACGGCCGCCCGCAGGCTGTCGTCGATCTCCGCCTTCAGGTCGTTCCGGATGAGGAGGTAGCTCGCCAGGCCGATCCCGGACAGCGTCATCACCAGCGCCGCCGCGTACGATGCCGTCAACACGAGCCGCGCGCGCTGGAACATCACCCCTCCCGGATCGTGTAACCCACGCCCCGCACCGTCCGGATGAGCTTCTGCTCGAAGTCCCGGTCGATCTTGTTCCGCAGGTAGTGGATGTACATCTCCACCACGTTCGAATCGGTCAGCACCTCGTAGTTCCAGACCGTATCGAGCAGCCGCGAACGCGTCATCACGTGCCCGGCGTGGCGCATCAGGGCCTCGAGCAGCACAAACTCCTTCGCCGTCAGCTCGATCCGCTTCCCGCCCCGCACCGCCTCCCGCGTGCGCACGTTCAGCTCCAGGTCGGCCACCCGCAGGATGTCCGATTCGGGGTTCACCGCCGCCTGCCGGCGCCCGAGCGCTCGCACCCGCGCCAGCAGCTCCTCCGGCGCGAACGGCTTCACCAGGTAGTCGTCGGCCCCCGCGTCCAGCCCTGCCACCCGGTCCCGCACCGAATCCCGGGCCGTCAGCATCAGGATCGGCGCCGTCTTCCCGCTCGCCCGCAGCCGCCGCGTGACCTCGAAACCATCCACCGAGGGCAGCATCACATCCAGCACGAACACGTCGTACGGCTCCAGGCTCGCCTGCGCCAGGGCCTCCGCGCCATCGCCCACCCGGTCTACCACGTGGCCCTCGGCGGCGAAGATCCGCTCGACCGCCTTCGCCAGGCGCTCATCGTCTTCCACAAGCAGCACATGCATGGCATCTCGATCACAGCACATCCCGCGCCGAAGTGCTTTTGAAACTTCTTATCTTCCGCTCAGGGTGTTCTTAGCTCCCTGCCCCACCATGGCCTCATCTTCGAACAACGAGGCACCACCCATGGACGTGAAAATCGCAGTGATCACCGGCGCGGCCTTCGCCGGCGTCCTTGTCGCAGGCGCACTCGCCGCCCCACGCGGTGGCGGCCATGGCGATGACCCCCAGGACAGCGCCGGCGGCCCCACCTCCATCATCAACACCGGCCCGGATGGCAATTTCGTCCTCGAATCCGCCTCGTTCCGGGGCGATGACGATGACGAGCGGGAGGACGATGACGAGCACGAGGAGCACGAGCGCCGCGAGCGCGGCCACGATGACGACGACCACGAGGACGATGACTGATGGCCGCCCGCTACCAGAAGGCTCGTTTGGCCATCGCGGCGGCGCTCGCCGCCTCCGTCGTGGGGGGCACGGCCTACTTCGCCGAGGCCAGCGCGCCAGCCAGCGATAGCCCCTCCACCGCCGCCGTTGGCACGGCCAGCACCTTCACCGCCCAGACCACCACGCGCCAGCAGCCCGCCACCACGACCAGGGTGAAGCGCAGCCGGGG
>JBBIVC010000353.1:0-2422 GCA_037439905.1 Thermoflexus sp. | reverse complement strand
GAGCGGAACGGCGGTGGAGAGCATGCCGAGGCCGAGGCCGCCAATGATGATGGTGGCCGGGCCGGTCTCGGCTGTTTTCGCGAGGCCCTGGGTGGGTTTGAACTCGTAGGCGGTGTAGTACTCGGTGACGGTTCCGATGATCTGGCCGGCCACGAGACCGATGACGACGACCCAGAAGAGCTCGAAGGGAAGGTCGAGCACGAGGAGCGCCCCGGCCGTCGAGGCGAGAACGAGACCGCTGGCGGAGAAGATGCCGGTGCGGAGCGCCCACAGCAGGCGGCCCATGTTGGCGCCTTCGCTGGTGCGGACGAGGAAGGTGCCGATGATGGAGCTGAAGATGCCGAGGCCCATGATGAGGAGCGGCAGCATGAACGCCTTTGCATCCCAGGCGTTGGCATCGGCGGCATCGAAGACGCCGTTCTCGTGGGCGCCGACGATGGCGTAGGTGGTGAGGGCCATGGCGGCGACGATCGAGCCGGTGTACGACTCGAAGAGGTCGGCGCCCATGCCGGCGACGTCGCCGACGTTGTCGCCAACGTTGTCGGCGATGGTGGCGGGGTTGCGCGGGTCGTCCTCGGGGATACCTGCCTCGACCTTACCGACGAGGTCGGCGCCGACATCGGCGGCCTTGGTGTAGATGCCGCCACCGACGCGGGCGAAGAGGGCGATGGAGGAAGCGCCGAAGGCGTAGCCGGTGAGCGGCTGCACATCCTCGGTGAGGAGGTAGACAATACCGAGGCCGATGACGCTGATGCCGGTGACGGTAATGCCCATGACAGCGCCGGAGGAGAAGGCAACGCGGAGGCCGGGGTTGAGGCCTTCGCGCGCCTTCGCGGCGGTGCGGACGTTGGCGCGGACGGCGATGTACATGCCGATGTAGCCCGCGAGCGCGGAGGAGACTGCCCCGAAGACATATGCGGCAGCGGTCCGGGGGAAGTCGGTGAGCTCGCCGTGCTGCTCACCGAAGCGGTCGAGCACGTCGTAATCGATGAAGATGACAAGGACCGCGGCGACGACGACAACGAAGCCGGCGAGGAAGGTATATTCGCGGCGCAGGAAGGCGGCGGCGCCTTCCTGGATCGCCCTGGCGATGTCCCTCATGACGTCGGTGCCCTCGTCTTCGGCGAGCACCTTACGCGCCGTGTAGGCGGCGAAGAGGAGTGCTATCACGCCTGCCCCAAGCGCGATGAGGAGATTCTCCATTGGGTCCCCCGTGTGGTGATTTTGGAACGCGCGCCGATGGCGACGGCCAATCCCGGTAAAGCGCCGTGAATGCTACCAATGGTGAACGATAGGGGGAATCGGCGGTCCTCCTTCGCGCGTGACGCAGGGCGGGCGCATAGTGCGCGTACCATGGGCGGCGACCCTGGAGGATGAGATGCGAGAAGTTGCCGAGCTGAACGGAGATGGCATCGCTTCGGAGCTGCGGGATGCGATTCATGCCATCAATGAGGCGTTGGGTTCGCCGGTGGCCTTCCGGCCCATCGACTGGACGCTGGAGCGCCGGGAAGCTTCGAGCGCGGCGCTGGATGAGGGGATCGAGGCCACGCGCGAACTGGGCGCCGCAATGAAGTACCCGACCGTCACGCAGACGGTGAGCCCGAACCAGGTGTTGCGGGACCGTCTCGGCCTATCCGTCATCCACCGGCCGTGCCGGAGCTACCCGGGGGTGAGCCGGAACTACACGGGCGAGATCGATCTGCACGTGGTGCGGGTGGCCACGGGCGGGACGTATGAGGACGCGGGGATGCGGATCGGATATCACTCCGCGGTGAGCATCAGGGTGATGGAACGGACGCCAGTGGAACACGCGGCGCACTTCGCCTTCCGGCTGGCCGAACAGCACCGGCACGATGTGGTTTCGACCAGCAAGTACACGATCCAGCGCGCGGCGGATGGCCTCTTCGAGGAGGTGGTGGCCGAGGTAGCCCGGGAATACCGGAACACGACGCACACGCGGGAGCTGTTCGACTCGCTCCTGGCGAAGCTCATCATCCGACCGGAGCGGTTCGATGTGATTGTGTGTCCGAACGAGTACGGGGACTTCTTGAGCGACATGGTGTACGGCCTGATCGGGTCGATCGGGCTGGGGGCGAGCGCGTCGTACGCGTTCACACCGAGCCACCAGCCGAGCGTGGGGATCTTCGACCCGGCGGGTGGGACAGCGCCCGATATTGCGGGGAAGGGCATCGCAAACCCTTCGGGAGCGATCGAGGCGTACGGCTACCTGTTGCAGTTCTGCGGGCAGTTCCAGGCCGGGCGGCGGCTGGTGGACGCGGTGCATGACTGCATCGCGAGCGGGGAGAAGACGGGCGACCTTGGGGGCACGCTGAACACGATGGAGTTCACGAAGGCGGTGATCCGGAGGGCGATACCGGTTATCTAGGCCATCCCATTCCCCAATCTTGACGGGACGGTGGGC
>JBBIVC010000352.1:0-2479 GCA_037439905.1 Thermoflexus sp. | reverse complement strand
AAAGCGGGGGCCGGCGCCCCCGCGGTTGGCATTGGGCCCAGCGTGACAGCCAGCGAGTCGCCATAGACATCACGGATATCGGCCACGGCGTCCTCGACCCAGCGGTAGATGGAGGAAAGGAGAGCGAACTGGGAGTTGAAATCGGGCGCGCCGGCGAAGCTCTTGAGCGTCCGGCGTTCCTCCCAGGAATCGCGGAGCTGAGCAACGCGGCGCCGGAAGTTCTCGCGGTCCATCGGAACCCACCCCCCTTCTGCTGCCCACGCGAAGGCGCGAACCATGCGCGCCTGTTCCCGGCGACTGAGCCCGAAGGTGGAGCAGGGGGCGCCCACCCAGGTACGCCCCCTGCTGCCGCGCCTGTTCGGGAGCGTGGAGCCCCTAGACCGCGGCGGGACCCCGCTCGTTCGTCCGCACGCGGATCACGTCGATGACATCGGAGACGAAGATCTTGCCGTCGCCGATTTCGCCGGTGCGGGCGTTTTCGGCGATGGCATCGACGACCTTTGCGGCGTCAGCATCGTTGACGACGATCATGACCCAGGCCTTGGAGAGGTATTCGACCTTGTAGGCGCGCCCGCGCCACTGTTCGGTGACACCTCGTTGCTTGCCGTGGCCTTTCACCTCGGCGACGGTGATGCCGCCGTAGCCGAGCTCCTCCAGCGCTTCCCTCACGAAGGTCAGCCGGGAGGGGCGGATGATTGCATCGATGCGCTTCATGCGATTCAACTCGTCCTCTCTGCTCGCACTGTCCTGCGGTGCGCGGGGGCGCACCCTCGAGCCCGGATGGGATTGTAGGCTCTGGAGCGGGCGCCACGAGCAGGGCGCCCGCCGCAGGTTCCGGGAAGGCTAGCCGCCGTTGGCCGCGCTGAAGATGCCGGGGCCGGTTGGGCCGAAGTCGGGGTAGGAATCGAGGCCGTGCTCCATGAGGTCGAGGCCCTTCTCCTCCTCTTCCGCCGGGACGCGCATCCCGACGGTGAGCTTGATCCCCATGAAGAGGATGAAGGCCGTGACCAGCACCCAGCCGATGATCGCGGCGGCACCCAGCAGCTGAGCGGCGAGCTGGTCGAATCCGCCACCCAGGAGGAGGCCATACGACGAGGGGTCGGAATAGCCGGCCTGTTCGATGCCTGTCTTGCTGGAGAAGAGGCCGACGGCCAGCACGCCCCAGAGCCCGCCGATGCCGTGGACGGGGAACGCGCCCACCGGGTCATCGATCTTGACGGCATCGAGGGCGACGACGGCGGCATACATCAGGATGGAGCCAATGACGCCGATGACGATGGCGGCCCAGGGGTCGATGGTGGCGCAGGGGGCGGTGACCGCCACCAGGCCGGCGAGGATTCCGTTGATGAGCAGGCCCGGGTCGTACCGGCCGGTGATGATCTTCGAGTAGATCACGGCGGCGGCGCCCCCGGCACAGGCCGCCAGGGTGGTGTTGACCGCGACCTTGGCAGCGAGTGCTGCCCCGCCACCGCTGAGGACGAGCGTGGAGCCGGGATTGAACCCGTACCAGCCGAACCAGAGGATGAACATCCCGACGGTGGCGATGCTGAAGTTGTGGCCGGGGATGGCGTTGACCCTGCCGCCGGGGCCGTACTTGCCCATGCGCGCCCCGAGAATCGCCGCCCCGACGACACCGGCCCAGCCGCCCACCATGTGCACGACACCCGAGCCGGCGAAATCGATGTAGCCGTTGGCCAGGAACGGGTCCTCGTTGAAGGCGCTCATCCAGCCGTTGACATCCCAGGCCCAGTGGACGACGACGGGATAGATGAAGCCGCTGATGGCAACGGTGTAGATGAGGTAGGCCGTGAACTTCAGGCGCTCGGCGAGTGACCCGGCCACGATGGTGGCTGCCGCGGCAGCAAAGGCGTACTGGAAAAACCAGCCGGCGTAGCCGCTGTAGTCATCGAAGAAGAAATCACCCCAGCCGATGAAGCCGTTGGACGACCCCGATGTGCCGTAGGCGAGGCCATAACCAAAGGCCCAGAAGAGGATGCCGCCCATGCAGGCATCGATGATGTTCTTCATGAGGATGTTCGCCGTGTTCTTGGCGCGGACGAAGCCGCCGGTCAGCATGGCGAAGCCGGCCTGCATGAAGAAGACGAGCGACCCGGCGATCAGGAGCCAGGCGGTATCGAGCGCCGAGACGAGATCGGCGAGAGTCTCATCCGTTGTCGGTTCCTGGGCCGAGGCAGCGGAGAAGGCTGCCATGGCGAGGAGGAAGCCGCCCAGGATGCCAAGCGGCCGGTGCATTCTGCGCAGTCCTGCGCTCCGTGTCATTCGTGTGAACCCCCGTATCGAAGCGATGCGCACCGCCGTGCGCGAGGCACCAGTCGAGTCCTCCCGGGCCCAGGGGTACCCGCTGGATGCACACGAACGGTAGGAAGGCGTGGTTTCGCGGGGATGTCGGGAGTGTTTCGAACCTATTGACGGTTGATGACGATCAGATTTCGGGCGAAGGCATCAGGGGAAGCGACGC
>JBBIVC010000351.1:0-2486 GCA_037439905.1 Thermoflexus sp. | reverse complement strand
CGGGACGTTATCGACAACCTGGAGGATCGTGACCTTCGATTTCTTGCTGCCGTTGCCCTCGGGCGCGATGACGCCGCTGGCACCAGGCGCGAGCGAGACGTGGACATCGCCGCCGCTATCGGGCTCGTCATCGGCGGCATCGTTGATGGCAGCGCTGATGCCGACGATGAGGATGACGAAGAAGAGGCCGACAGCGGCAAGGATGCCGAGGCAGCCGAGCAGCCCCCACTTGAAGATGCCGCCGCCCTTCTTCTCGGCGGGAGGGGCGACGTTGCCAGCGATGATGGCGCTGCGGCGCGCCTCGTACTCCTCGGGCGATATTCGCCCTTTGGCCGCGAGCTGGTCGAGCTCGTCGAGCAGTTTTTCCGTGGCTGATTTCGCCATCGTGTTCCCCCGCGCTGTGTGGATGTCGGGAGCATGACGGCAAGGCGCGACAGCTCATGACGCAGCGAGGGGGGCTACGAGCCGCCTGTCCATTTCCTGTGGGACGGCCAGGCCTGTGGCGTGCCCCAGTGCTCCCACTTCGTGTGCAACGCACGTTCGATGCCGAGCTCGAAGAGGACCTCGAAGCCGTGGAGGCCGAGCCGTCCGCCGGTGGCGGCGGTCACGGCGGCGCGGGCGCCGTGGTCCTCGACAAGCCGCGCCGGGCCCGTGCAGTAGAACTCCTCGCCGCCTTCGGTTGACGCGGCGGAATGGAGCGCGTGGCGGCCATCGCGCGCCAGGTCGCGGTACTTCGGCGACATGCGGACGACGAACACGTACAGCCGCCCGCCGGCGAGCACGGGCATAACGGGGTGGACGCGCGGACCGCCGTCTTTCCGTACGGTCGCGAGGTAGGCTACTGCCTCGGCCGGGGGTCCCAGGAGCCGTTGACCTGCTTCGGCAATCCCGGGCGCGGCGGAAGCCAATTCCTCCCATGAGGCGCTCATGATGGGGCCTGCCAACAGAGTTCAAGGGTTTCCCAGCGAGCCATCGCGATACCCGGAGAGATGATAGGCGCCTGAGGATACGCCCTTTTCGAGGACACCACGGGGGCGGCAGATAACCCGGGACGGAGGGAAAGAGCGCCGGGGAGCGTCGAGCGGCAGGAGAAGTTGAAGCTGGCTACCAGGTAACCCGGCGCAGGCGTGAATCGCTGAAGATGTAGACCTCGCCATCGCGGATGGCGAACGCGCTGGCTGCGCGGAAATCCTTGTGGCGGTACTGGCGGTCGAAGGCGCCATCGCGCCGGAAGACGACAACGCGGTCGTTCGGGGCATCGAGCAGGGCGATTTCGTTCTTCGAAAGGGGCTGGGCGGTTTCGGGGGCCACGAGCTTCTTATCGATGCCGGCCTGGGAAAGCGTGAGGGCCACCTGGCCGTTGATGAAGCGGTGAAGCGCGCCCTGCTCATCGCTCGTGATGATCTCGGAATCGACCATGAGCCGGCGGGCGCTCGCAAGGTCCCCGGTCTGGAGCGCCCTGGCGGGCGGGTTGGGGAACCCGGAATCGTTCTGCGTGTAGCGGAAGACCGTCTCCTGAGCGGCGTCGAGCACGAACAGATCGCGGCCGTGGACCGCGATATCGGTGACGGTGAGGCCGGAGGGGACGTTGAAGGCGATCGCGCGGAGGCCGCCCTTTGCCGAATACGCCCAGAGGTGGTTCAGGTGGTCGGCGATGAGGACGACCGGGCCCCCGAGGTCGCTGGCATCGAGGTGCGCGAGCGCGACGGGGCGGCCGCGCTCCTGCGCCTTCTCCTCGGTGTAGACGACGCGGGGATCGCCGCCAGCCAGCGGGAGCGCGATGACCTGGGAGGAGTTGGCGTCGAGGACATAGGCCGCGTCGGGGCCGACGGCCATGCGGACGACCGCCACCGCCTTGCTGCCGAACTGATCGAGCGAAGCGACGACTTCGACAGCGGCGGGTTCGACGACGTTATCCATGAGCTGGAGCGCCCCGGCGACCTCGTTGAAGAGCTGCTCGGCCTGGGGGTCGGAGGCATCGAGTTCGCGCGCCTGGAGGAGCATGGCCTGGGCTTCGTTGAGGGCGTTCCGTTTCTCGGCGGGATCGGGGAGGACGCGAGCGGTGGCGATGCGCTGGGCGGCGCCATCCATCAGCTCCAGGTAGCGCGCGGTGCTGTCGTCTTCGAGCATCCGTGGGACGGTTACAAGGCCGACCAGGACGAGGAGGATGCCCAGCCCAATCGCGATGACGAGCCAGGTGGGTGGAAGCTGGGCGCCGGTGGCGTGACGGTTGAACGTGTTGCCGCTCTTCCAGCGGCCACCGGCCGAGCCGCGGACGCGGACCAGGGTGCCACCGCTATTGAGGGCGGCCCCGGCCTCGCTCGCGATGGTCTCAGAGACCGGGGTGGCGGCCTGGACGCGCGCCCGTCGCCCGGCGGCAAGGTCGTCGACGAGGGGGAGGTCCTCGTTGAGCACCTCGGGGCGCGCGGGCGGTGCGCCCGGGGGCACCAGTCCGCGAGTGAAGCTCTCGCGGCGCGGCTGGCGGC
>JBBIVC010000350.1:0-2498 GCA_037439905.1 Thermoflexus sp. | reverse complement strand
GGAAAGTACTCCCGGTAGACTGCCTGGACAGCGGGACGCGAGGCACTCGTTCGGGCCGAGGAGTCCCCTCCGAAGTCGTGGTCGTCCCAGGTGTAGACGATTGGCGCCTGGAGGTAGAGCGCCTGCTGGCCCGGGGTGCCCAGGCTGCGGTCGTACGCTTCACGGATTGCCCCGGGATCGTCATCCCGGATGTTCTGGTAGTGGAAATCGCCCGTGTTGATATAGAGCAGCGGTCGCGCTTCACGGATACGGTCGAAGACGCGTCCGTTTGATTCCACCCGTGCGCACCCTGCGAAAGCCACCCTGAACGACGCCGGCCCCGCCGGCAGGGTGGTTACTTCGCCACGTCTGCCCTCGTCGACATGGCCATCCCGGCGGATAGCGTACGAGTAACGCATGGATGGCCGCAGCCCGGCCACGGTGTACCTCGCGACTCCCGCACCCGGCGATGGCGGCCCGGCAGGTTGCACCACGAGCGGCGTCGCGTTCGTCCCCGCGGGAGCGACGAGCAGCTCCCCCGCCCCGGCAGCGGGGTCCGCGAGCTTCGCTGTGACGGTGAACCCGTCGGTCGTCACGGCCCCGGCGAGCACCCAGCGGGCAATATCGACGGGGATCCGACTCGCCGTCGAGTTGGGGTGAGTCGGCCCGGAATAGTAGTCGTACACCCGGTTCGCCGCGACCCCTCCGAAGACGAGGAGCGCGACCATGAAGCTGATGACTCCGGCGAGCGTGGCCGGCCGGTGGTGGTGCTGCCAGTACAGGAGGAAGAGCGCCCCCGGGACGAAGAACGCGAGGCAGCCGAACAGGGCGACCGCAGGGTGAAACGCAAGCGTCGCCAGGATGCCCAGCATCACCGAGCCTGCGAGGATGATCGCGCCGCCAGCCCCTTCCCAGCGCCAGGCCAGCCCATAGCCCACCGCCACGGCCACCAGGAGGGCGTACTGGGCGACCGGCTCCCATTGTTCCTGGAGCACGCTTCGCGGGACCCCTTCGCGGCTGGCCAGGATGAAGAACACGGCGAGCGCGAAGGCGCCGAGCCCACGGGCCGCCCACAGCACCGCGAGCCGGACCTCATCCGCCAGCCTCAACGTACCCCGCCGGTGGAGGAGCCAGCGCTGGCTTGCTCGCCAACCGCTCATGCGGCATCGCCCCCGGGCTCCGCGGCTGCCGGACCGGGCGGAGCCTGCCGGTCGCGGCCGGCGATGAGACGTCGCAGCCCAAGCCGCCGGTAGGCGTGGAAGGGGAGCCGTTCACCTGCCGTGTCGAAGGCGAGCCGAACCAGCCGGTGATTGGCACGCACCGTCCCCGAGGCCAGGTACGAGAACGTCCCGATGGCCGGCATCCCCGCGATGAGGATCACGAGCGGCGAATGGAGGCGCACCGCGGCGCGCCATTCGTCGTGGCTGATGCGTCGCAGCGCGAAGCGCAGGCAGGTGATCAGCAGGTTGGCTGTGGTGTAGGAAACGCGGGTGATGCTTCCAACCGGAAAACGGAGGGTCACACCAATGAGGAGATGCACGCCGAAATGGGGGATGACCCTCTGGATCTCGGGGCTTGCCACTGCCGCGCGAAGGCTCGATGCCTCAGCGGCCGACACCCTCCCCTCCGCCTCCCAGGCGTCGATCGACTCCGACAGCCAAGCCTGAGCTTTCGCCCGGCCGGCAGCCTGGCGGCCCCGGACCCACCCGGCCAATCCCACAAGACCAAAACCCGACATGATCGCCCGGGCGGCGCGGCTCCACAGCCGCGGCTCCGACCGGTGCCAGGCGTTCGTGCGCTCCTCCGCATGGTCCAGGAGCGCGCGCAGCTCATCGACCCACGCATCGCCGTGCCGCTCTGCCATCAGGGGCGCATGTTCATCGACATGTTCCCTGGTCAGGTCGAAGTAGACGTCGTCATAAAACGGGATGAGCCCACGCCGGAAGGCTCGCGCCCACGCCCTGGGCGAGGCCAGCGGGGAAACCAGCCCCGACTCCAGGTCGATTACCCGGTAGGTTCCATCGGGAAGCTCGAGGAGGTTGCCGATCGACCGCGGCTGCCGGGGGTCGATCTGCCATGTGGGCAAACCCGCCGCGTCGAACCTTGCGGCAAGTTCGAACAGGAACTGCCGAGCCCGTTCGTGGTCTCGCGGCTCGATCCCGTCCGTGAACCGGCCCGTCAGCGCCAGGCGCCCATCGATCTGGTCCACCCTGAGGGCCTCGGCCACACTGTTGACACCGAACCAGTGCTCGGTGAGCCGTCCGGCCAGGTTGCGTCGCGCGATGGCTGCCTCGAGCGCCAGCGGGTTGTGGGCGTACGCGAATGGCGCCTGGAACGACAGCCAGTAGACCAGCCTGGGGATGAAGCCGGGGTTATAGACCTTCGTCACCTCGCCGTTGCGAAAGAGGATGGTGCTCGTGAGGGCGTGCGCATGGGGCTGGGACTCGTCGTGCGGCACCGGCGCCGCCTTCACGAGGGGGGCTCCGCGGACGGTGGGCGCCAGGTCGCGATACATGATG
>JBBIVC010000349.1:0-2511 GCA_037439905.1 Thermoflexus sp. | reverse complement strand
CGCTACGGCTGGTACTGGGTTGCCGATTTCGGTTACCCCGGCGGCGACACCGCCACCGCCTCGGCCCCGACCCCGGCACCGCCCACGCCCACTGCGGTACCGCCCACGCCGATCCCGCCACCGCCCACTCCGGCGGCCCGGGCATCGGCGCCACCGGCCGCCGCCGCACCGCCGCCCCCCTCGGTCTCCAGCGCAAGCCTCGCCGTCTCGACTGGTCCCAACCTGGTGACCTGGAACGGCCCCGCAACCAGCCCTTCCGCGGCCTTCCGGGGCGTCTCGAACTGGATCGCGGTCGTCTACGCCTGGGATGAAACCACGGCGACGTGGCTCCGCTGGAGTCCCCGCATCGACCCGGTCCTCCAGACGCTCTCCGAGCTTCGCGCTGGCCAGCGCTACTGGATCATCGCCACACGGGGTGTCACCGTCCCCCTCCAGTAGCGGGGCCTCGCGACCGAAAGGGCCGGTAGTCGGAACTGGTTCACGGCCCTACTTCTTGCGCTTGCCCCGGCGCGTCCCGGCGGCCTCCCGGAGCTTCTTCAGCCGTTTCTGAATGGCCAGCGGCTCCGTCGTGATCAGCCCACGGCCGGTGACCCGCATTCGCCGCCGCTTCGCATCCAGCTTCTGCGCCCTGCGCTCCCACCGCTCCATCGCGGCCTCACTCCGCCCGAGCCTGGGAGGGTTCGGCGTGGTGGTTCGAATGCAGCCCGCTCATGTGCTCCTCTAGGTGTTCCACGAGTTCGTGCAACTCCTGCATCCGCCGGTCCAGGTCGTTCAACCGCTCCCATTCGGGGTCAGGCAGCCGCTGAATCGCCCCGTTCGAATCGTCGTGGAACGCCACGATGTGCCCGGGTACGCCCACCACCGTCGCGTTCGCCGGCACGTTGGTCACCACCACGCTCCCCGCTCCGATGCGCGCGTTCTCGCCCACCTCGATAGCGCCGATCACTTTCGCCCCGGCGCCGACAACCACGCGATCCCGCAGCGTGGGGTGCCGCTTGACGCGCCGCGTGCTCGTCCCCCCGAGCGTCACCCCCTGGTACAGCATCACGTCGTTGCCGATCTCGGCCGTCTCGCCGATCACCACCCCCATCCCGTGGTCGATGAAGAAGCGCCGGCCGATGGTCGCACCGGGATGAATCTCGATTCCCGTGAAAAAGCGCGCCACGTGCATGATTCCCCGTGGCAGCAGCGGCACCCCTCGTTGGTGCAGAGCGTGTGCCATCCGGTGTGCCAGCCGGGCGTGAAACCCCGGATAGAACAGCGCAACCTCGATGGCGCTTCGCGCCGCCGGGTCGCGCTCCATCGCCGCCCGAATGTCCGCCCTGATCTCCTGAAGCACTCCCATGTGCTCCACCTTACGCGATGCTCCACCACTCCACTAGCACGTCTTCCTGCCTGTTTCGGCCAGTGCGCTACGATCCGGTCGTGCCCCACACTACGGTTGTCTCTCCATGACCCGCACACAGCGGCTCCTCTTCCTCGCTTCCCTTCCTGAACGGGCCATCCGCGCGGTTTCCGCCGCCGTCTTCGGCACCGTCCACGAAACGGCCCACCTCCTCCTCCCGCGCATGGTCCGCCGCTCCCGCCTCTATGAGGTCACCGCCAGGAACCTTCTCCGCATCGCCGTGGAACTCGTCGGAGGTGTCGAGGCGCCACCGTCCGCCGGGACTGCGCCCGAGCCTGCCGCCGGCCGCATTGCCGTGAAAAAAGCCGCCGGCAATGCCGTCGAATTCGGCTCCATCGCCGCCTTCGGCTTCTCCCCGCTCTGGCTCCTTGCTGCGGCAAGCGACATCCTCAACGGCTCCAAGACCTACCTGCGCGCGCTCGAATCCGAGCTGGTTCGGGCCGGCGTCCTCGCCGAAGGCGTCCACTTCCGCTCCGTCGACGACCTCCTCAGCGCCCTCGAAGGCACGACCGGGACGACCGCCACCCTGATCGACCTCCCCCCGCTCGAACTCCGCGAGCTCCGCACGTCCCTCACCGAACTCAAAGACGACGCTGCCAGCCTCCCCACCCCGGGAGAGCTCGCGCAGCTCTTCGATGGGCTCGTCCGCACCGCACGCCTCGAGAACCGCTCGCTCCTCCAGGTCTCCACTGGCGTTGGCCTCGCGTTTCTCGCCTCGGCGCGGAACGTCACCCGCACGCACCTCGTCGCCCCCTACGGTGAGGACTGGAAACCCCTGCGCAACGAGGGTTTCGGCGCCTATGCCGCACGCGTCGCCGGTCCCTATCGCGCGGCTATCAACGGCCACTTCGATGCGAACCGCGCCACCTGGACCGAACGTTTCGCCCGCCGCCTCGCGACTCTCCGAACCCGCCTCCCGCGCCGCCGCCCCGATCGCGGCATATGACGCCGCGCATGACCATTCCCTCCCGGCTGGCCCCACCCTCACGCGCCGGAGGATTTCGACCATGCCCCTTTCCATCCCCCGCACCAGCAGCGAGATCACGCCCGAGTGGCTCAACAGCGCCCTCGACGATGACACCCGTGACGGTGCGCGCATCGTCGGT
>JBBIVC010000348.1:0-2519 GCA_037439905.1 Thermoflexus sp. | reverse complement strand
CGGGAAGCAGCTGAGCAATGCCTCGAAGTGGCACTCTCATGGTCGCGGGATATCGGCGGAAACTCTTCGGGAAGAACTGAAGCTTCAGATCGACGACCTCGACGCCGACCCTGCCAAGGCGGATGCCGTCCGGGCGTATCACGCGCTCCTTGAAGACTATATGATGCGCCGGGGCCAGATGGGCGTAGTTCACTACGCTAGCAACTATATGCCGTTTCACACGCACGAGCAGTAACGGAAGGGGGATGCGATCATGTCAGAGGTAGGAGTGGGCGGGCGCGAGCGCTCGATCGCCAAGAGGGTTCAGGAGCTTCAGCGGCAGATGGAGCGTATTGGAGTCCGGCGCCCCGGCTACCACATTTCGGATCAGTCGAGAGGTCGAGCCGCAAAGGGCGATCGAGCCGAAGATGCACACACAGCGCGAACCCGCCGTTAGGGGCTGCGCCATGTTGGCGACCTGCCTGAACGCCTGATTGAGGTTCAGGCCCCGCTGGCCAGGGCGGCATCAAGCGATTCGGCAGCGACAAGGCCTGGTGCTGGACGCTGCATCCTGAGCAACGTTCGCGCCCACGGCGGACTCCCAGCCCTCCACCCCTCACCGTCGCCCGGGCTCCTCGCCCCCAATCCCGCGACGCCCGCGCGTTTTCCCCGATGCGCGCGGCGGATTGAGACCGAATTGCGCGATTTCCACAAGCAGTACTACAGAACCGCCTCCCCCCGGCGATGATCAGGAAAAGTGCCCTGGATGCACACCCGTGCGTGATATTCAGTCGCTCACGTTCCTCGTCTATGCCCAGGCCCACCGCATCTCAGAAACCTGCCTCGACCTCCAGGCCAACCCCGTCATGCGTGGCCGGAGGCTCTTCGCCGAGCAGCTGGCCGATGCCGGGATCACGGCGCTCGCCCATCTCGCCTGCGCCTCCGCGGCCATCCCGCCCTCCGATAGCCGCGCCGCCGCCGAGGCCGTCCAGTCGGTCGCCGGCGCGCTTAAGTCGCTTCAACAGCTCGACGAGCTCCTCTGGCGCGCCCAGTCCTTCCCCGGTGCCGCCGAACAGCACGTGAAGCCCCTCCGCGCCATGTGCGGCGAGACCATCCCGCTCCTCCAGCTCCTCGGCGTCGAGCTTCGCGCCTACATCCGGCGGGCGAAGCTCAGCATCTCGTTCTTCCCCGGCGTCGAACCGCCGAATGGTGCCCAGTCCCGGCGCCACGCCACTGGCGGCTGACCCCCGTTCTGCAATGATCTCCCCATGGCCGAATCCCTCGCCGGCAAGCTCCTCGTCGCCAGCCTCGCCCTCACCGACCCCAACTTCTTCCGCACCGTCGTGCTCCTCTGCAGGCACGATGATGAAGGAGCGCTCGGCCTCGTGCTCAACCGCCCCCTCGAACTCGAACCACTCGAATTTCACCTCCCCGAGTGGAGCAGCCTCGCCGCCCCGCCCGGCGTCGTCTTCCATGGCGGCCCGGTCGAAACCAGCTCTGCTCTCATCCTCGGCCGTCACCGGGACCCGCTTCCTCCCGGCTCTCCCAACGCGGTCACCGCCCGGACCGCCCTGCTCGACCTCTCCCGCCCCCTCGAAGAGCTCGCCCCCCGGCTCGAGGCGGTGCGCCTCTTCGCCGGCTACGCCGGCTGGTCGCCCGGCCAGCTCGAAGGTGAGCTCGAACAGGAAGCCTGGTTTGTGATCGACCCCCTGGAACCCGAAATCCTCACCCCCGAACCAGCCACCCTCTGGCGCGATGTCCTCCGCCGCCAGCCGGGCAGGCTCGCCATGTTCGCCTTCGCCCCCGCCGACCCTTCCGTGAACTGACCAACCGGTTGACCGCCGCCGCCCGGGGCGAGACCCTGCGCGCATGACCGACCGCATCTCCTGGTTCCCCATCGCCGACCGCGACTCGCTTTCCGATGAAACGAAGGCACTCTTCGCCCAGATCGAGGAAAAGCTCGGCTTCGTGCCCAACGTCTTCCGCGCCTTCGCCTGGCGCGAGACGCGCATGAGCAAGTGGTGGGCCCACTTCGATGACCTCATGCAACCCTCGCCCGGCCTCGGCAAGGCCGAGCGCGAGATGATCTCGGTCGTCGTCTCCATGCAGAACCAGTGCCTCTACTGCCTCACCAGCCATGGCTTCGCCGTCCGCGCCCTGCTCAAAGACCCGGTCAAGGGCGACCGCATCACCCTCGACTACCGGCGCGCCGGCCTCAGCGAAAAGCAGATGGCCATGCTCGACTTCGCCGTCAAGCTCACGCTCGACCCGGTGACCGTCAGCGAAGAGGACATCGACGAGCTCCGCGCCGTCGGGTTCAGCGACGAAGACACCTGGGACATCATCGAGGTGACCGCCATGTTCAACTACACGAACCGCCTGATGAGCGGCGCGGGCGTGATGCCCAACCCCGAATACCACGGCATGGCGCGCTAGGCCCGCGACCCAACCCGCTCCCCCAGCCCCGCCCGATTGCCGATTGACGATTGTCGATTGACGATTGCCCCCGCGCCCTCTCTTCCACCCCAACCCGGCGATGC
>JBBIVC010000347.1:0-2552 GCA_037439905.1 Thermoflexus sp. | reverse complement strand
TCCATCAGGTTGATGCCGAATGCGCGTAGCGACGCTTCGTCGGGCTGGATCAGGATGGCGTCGCCGCCCGCCTCCCGGATCGCTGCCAGTTCCCCCTCGAGTCGCTGCCGCGAGGTCTCGGCCATTGGGCCCTGCGCCGCGGCCGTCACGGCTACCACCAGCACCACATCATACCCCCGGGCGAGGTCGGCATTGGTGCCCGACCGCATCCCCCCGTCGATGTACCGGCGGCCGTTGATCGTGACCGGCGGATAGATGCCGGGCACGCTGCAGCTCGAAGCCACGGCCCGGTTCAGCGGCACGCCGGCCGCGGCATCCCAGGTCACGAATTCCCCCGTCAGGGCATCGACCGCTGTGCACCGGTAACCCGGGTGTGGCCACGCCTCGGCGTTCGCGAGTACCTGACCGAACGTCGCAAGGAACGCCTCCTCGCTCATCGTGGTGGCCGCCAGCGCGAAAGCTCCAATCTCCCGCCGTAGCGCGACCGGGTCGATTTCGCCCGTCGCGGCCCGCTGCATGAGTTCCAGCAGGGGTCCGAGATTCGGAGCCGTTGAGCCCCCGGTGTTCCCGCGGGTTGGCGATGCGCCGGTGCGGGAAGCATCCGCTGCTACCGCCGCGTACATCTGCTGCGGCGTCCGCCCCATTGCGAGCTGGGCGCCCACGGCGCTTCCCGCCGAGGTCCCCGTGATGGAATCGGCGCCCGAAACGTCAACCCCGCCTTCGGCGAGCCCGGCAAGCAGTCCCGATTCCCAGGCGATTCCGACAGGGCCGCCGCCGCCAAGGACCAGCGCTCGTGTTGTCATGATCGTTCCCCCTCCACAGAGTGGTGCGTCTCACCATTCCCCCCGGCTTCAGCGGCGTGCCGCATATTGCCGCAGGAACGCGCGGACCGCTTCGATCGTCCCCGCCAGGTTCGGCTCGTCGCGGCAGTCCGGGGCCAGGCAGCGGGCGTTCGGCGCCGTCTGGCAGATGCGCCGGGCCACACCCGTCGGGTGGAACGCGTCGCGGCCGGGCATCACCAGGATCGGCGTCTGGCACCTGGCGAACCACTCGTCGCTTGCCGTGAAGTATGGTGGATTATCGGGCCAGACTCCGGCCATGAACTGTTCGACGAGTTGAACGTAACCACCGGCCCCAAGGCGCCGCACCTCCGCGCGTGCCGCCTCGAGCTCGTGCAGCGCTGGCGCGAAGGGCCCCGCGGCATTGTTCGCCACGAATAGCGGGTTCTCCAGCGCTGAAGCGATGACCGCTTCCACACCGCGTTCGCGGGCAAGCTGGATGGTCGGCCGGAACATGGCCAGGAAGGTTTCGATGGTGTTGGTCTCGTCGAGCCCCACCGGGTCCTGTGCCACCGCCGCGGAGATGCGCCCCGGCGCCTTTTGGATCAGGCTCCAGATGTGCGCGCACCCGATGCACCCGCCATACACGTGCGCTCGCTCCACCCCCAGCGCGTCGAGCACTGCCAGCTGGTCAGCGTTGCACTCGTCGTACGAAAACGGCCGCAACGGCGCCAGCGATTGGCCTGCATGCCGCTGATCCATGGCGATCACCATGAACTCGTCCGCGAACAGGCGCGCCGGTTTGATGATGCTGCGCTCCCAGAACTCCACCGAGCTGCTCACGCCGCCCGGCGCGATCAGCAGCAGCGGATAGCCCGAGCCGTAGACCTCGTATCGTATCCGTGCCCGGTCCGGCCGTTCCACGAATGGCATGCAATCGCCCTCGCCACGCCGTCGCGGCTAGCTGATCCCCTGCTGCGCCAGGAAATCCAAAATGTCCTGCACCGTGCGGATGTTCTCGGCGTCCTCGTCCCGGATCTCGAACTCGGCGTCGTCCGCGAACGCCTCCTCGATCGCAATCGTCAGGTCCACGATGTCGAGCGAATCGGCGCGCAGGTCGTCGACAAGGCTCGCTTCCGGCTTCACTTCATCGGCGCTGACTTTCAGCTGCTTCACAACAACATCGCGGACACGTTCGAAGACGGTGGCCATGGTAGGTTCCCCCTGGTCTGCTTTCTCTGGTCGAAGGCGCCTTCCACGGCACCCGGGTGGTGGTAAAACGCCGCCTAGGCTACGTCACGGCTCGTACTTGCGGAAGATCACGGACCCGTTCTGTCCCCCAAATCCAAATCCGTTGGCCGCAGCCGCACGCACCGTCATCTTCCGCGCCTTCAGCGGCGTGTAGTCCAGGTCGCATTCCGGGTCGGCGTTCTCCAGGTTGATGGTTGGCGGCACAGTGTCGTGGTACACCGCCAGCGCCGCTGCAAGCGCGCCTACCGCGCCCGCGCCCCCGAGCAAATGCCCAACCATCGACTTGGGCGAGCTGATCGCCAGCTTCCGGGCGTGCTCGCCAAAGGCCAGTTTGATGGCTCGCGTCTCGGACACGTCGTTCAAGGGCGTGCCAGTGCCGTGCGCCGCGATGTAATCCACATCCTCCGGCTTGAGGTTGGCCGCCCGCAGCGCCTCGGTCATCGCATCCTGTGCGCCAGACCCGTCCTCCAGCGGCGCTGTGATGTGATACGCGTCGCAGCTCAAACCGCCACCCATCAGCTC
>JBBIVC010000346.1:0-2562 GCA_037439905.1 Thermoflexus sp. | reverse complement strand
CAACGACAGAGCCTACTGCCCCTCCTTCCCCCTCGGCACGATCCCGACGCAACCGAGAAATGAGCCTGGCCTGTCGCGATTGGACGCGGCACCTTACGCTAAGGCCCTATGCCCGACACTCGAGACATCCGCTCGTATCTTGAGCAACTGGTGGAAGCCGCCGCGCGCGCGGCGGTAGCAGCCGGCGACCTGCCCGATGTGGCCATCCCGGGCGCCTCGCTGGAGCGCCCGAAAGACCCCGGCAACGGCGACTTTGCGAGCACGCTTCCGCTTCGCCTCGCGCGGGCCGCCATGAAACCGCCAATCGAAGTGGCCCGGGCCATCGCACGGCACATCCCCGCCGACCCCGCGATCGAGACACCTTCGGTGGCGCCGCCGGGGTTCATCAACTTCCGGCTCTCGATGGGCTTCCTCCAGCAGCAGGTCGAACACGTCATCCGTGTGGGGCCCGCCTTCGCGGACATCGCCATCGGGAAGGGTAAGAAGGCCCAGGTCGAGTTCGTTTCGGCGAACCCCACGGGCCCGCTGCATGTGGGCAATGGGCGCGGGGCGGCCATCGGCGACGCGCTCGCCTCGGCCCTCCAGGCCGCCGGGTACGAAGTGGAACGCGAGTACTATGTCAACGATGCGGGCACGCAGACCGATTACTTCGCGGAAACGCTCTACGCCCGGTATCAGCAGCTGTTCGGGCGCCAGGTCGAAATCCCGAAGGACGGTTACCCGGGCGACTACATGATCGACCTCGCCCGGGAGGTGAAGGAAGCAGTGGGCGACCGCTTCCTCTTGCCGGAGGGCGAACCGATGCCGCCAGCGCTGGGAGAGCTGGGCATCGAGCTCATGGTCCGCAACATCCGCGCGACCCTGGAACGCTTCGGCGTCCGGTACGATCGCTGGTACAGCGAGAAATCGCTGTACGAACCCGGGGGCCCCTACGAGGTCGTCATCCGGCTCCTCCGCGAAAAGGGCATGCTCGTCGAACGCGAGGGAGCGCTCTGGTTCACATCGAGCGAGCTGGGCGAGGACAAGGATAACGTCGTCGTGCGCTCCGACGGCCGCCCCACCTATTACGCCAGCGACATCGCGTACCACTGGGACAAGTTCATCCGCCGAGGGTTCGACCTCGTGATCGATGTCTGGGGAGCCGACCACCACGGCCATGTCTCCCGCCTGAAAACCGCCACGGGGGCTGTCGGCGGCGACCCTAACGCGCTGCACGTGTTGCTCTACCAGCTCGTGTTCCTCAAGCGCGGCGGCGAAGCAGTGAAAATCGCCAAGCGAAGCGGCGACCTGGTCGTGCTCGATGAGCTCATTGCCGATGTGGGCACCGACGCCGCGCGATTCTTCTTCCTGCTCCGGTCGCCCGGCGCGCAGATGGACTTCGACCTCGACCTGGCGAAGGAGCAGTCGAGCGACAACCCCGTCTTTTATGTCCAGTACGCGCACGCCCGGCTGTGCTCGATCCTTGAGCGCGCCCGGGAGCAGGGCCTCACGCCCGAGGGCGGGGACGTGGCAAAGCTCACGCACCCGGCCGAACTCGCGCTCATCCGGGAGATGATGCGGCTGACCGACGTTATCGAACTGGTGGCCACGTCGTTCGAACCCCAGCAACTTCCCCACTACGCGATGTCACTGGCGACTGCGTTCCACGCATTCAACGACGCCTTCAAGCAGGCGAACGACCCATCGCTCAAAGTCATTACCGGCGATGCTGACATGTCCCGGGCCCGGCTACGGCTGGTGCTCGCGGCGCGCATCGCGCTCGCGCGCGTCCTCGAGCTCATGGGCATGAGCGCTCCCGAGAAGATGTAGCTGCGGCGCGCTCGCCGGCCACACGGGCACCGTGATGTAGCCTGAGCGCGCGTCACCGAAGGTTTGCGTTCCGGCCGCCCCGTGGACCCACAGGTGGCGCGCCGCAAGCGCGCAGACCAGGGCGTCCAGGCGGTCTTCCAGGTCCTTCAGGGTGTCGCCAGTTGCCGGTGCGGGCAGGTCATCCATGACCGGGCCGGGCAGAGTATCCATGAGGCCGGGACACTCGGCCGCAACATACGCGCAAATGAGCTGCCTGTAGGCGCCCAGGGTGAGGCGGCGCTCCGCAAGCGTTCCCCGCTTGTAGCGAAGCGCGCGCGGCGCCCCGAGGAGCGAGACCGTGATGGCGTGCGGAAACACCTCGAAGGCATGGCGGCCTGACCGGGCAAGCGCGCCCGGCGCCAGGTTCCACCCGCGCCGGACCAGCGCGGCGCCCAGCCCTGGACCTTCCGCGATGCCGTGCTTCTGCAGGAAGTGCGGACGTGCCGCATATGCGAAAACCCCCTGCCTGCCATAGACGCGGGCCATCGCCGCTTCCGCCGCCCGGGACTCGCCGGCGATGAGCGGGGCATCGATCCCGGCGATCACGTCGTCCCCCAACGAGTCGAGCCAATCCGCCACAGCGGCAGCGTCGAGCGTCGCGCGGTCGAGCAGCACGACTTCCATGCCGGAATCCGTTGCGCGGAGCACGCACCGGCCACTGGGGTTGCGTCCACTCCAGGCAAGATCGACCCCGGCGAAGACCGTCACCTGCTG
>JBBIVC010000345.1:0-2579 GCA_037439905.1 Thermoflexus sp. | reverse complement strand
GAGCGCTGGCCGGGATTCCGGAACCCTACCCCGCGTTCTTCATCGAAAGCCCGGCCTTCGTCGCAGAGGTACGGAAAGCCCTCTCCGGCAAGACGTTTATCATCGAGCGCGAGTTTCGCGCCCCCGAGCTCAGCCCGGGCTGGTGGGAAGGCCGCTTCTCCCCTGTCGTTGGCTCCCGCGGCGAGGTCATCGGCGCCAGTATCACCATCCGCGATATCAGCGAGCAGAAGCGGCTCGAACGCGCGCGCGTCCAGGCGCTCAAGCTGGAAAGCCTGGGCCTGATGGCCAGCGGCATCGCCCACGATTTCAACAACCTCCTCACCGTCATCCTCGCTAATCTCGAACTTGCGGCCATGGATGCCGTCAGCCCGGAACAGCGCGATGCCCTCCACGAAGCGCGGGGGGCTGCCACACGCGCCTCGGAGCTCGTCGAAGAGCTCGTCACCTTTGCCGGGCAGAAGCCGGCCGCCACCCACCCGGTCGACCTGGCCGCGCTCACCCAGGAGATCGTCCGCTACACCCGGAAGATTCCCGGCACGCCCGCGACGATCGAGACGGCCCTCGAACCGGTCCCACCCGTCGAAGCCGATGCCACCCAGCTGCGCCAGCTCGTCCTCAACCTCCTCGTCAATGCGGTGGAGGCGACCCGGGACAGGGGCGGGCGCGTCGTCGTCCGCACCTCCACCGTCACCGATGCCTCCCTCGCTGGCCAATCACCGCTCTCGGAGGCGCGGCCGGCGCGGCAGTACGTCCGCCTCGAGGTCTCCGATGACGGCAGCGGCATGGACGCCGAAACCCGGACGCGCATCTTCGATCCCTTCTTCACCACCAAGGAAGGGGGCCACGGGCTCGGGCTGGCGCTGGCCCTCGGGGCCGTGCGCGCCCATGGTGGCGCTGTCGCGGTCGAATCCGAGCCCGGCCGCGGCTCCACGTTCACGGTACTCCTCCCGGCCTCGTAGTCCCTTCGGCGGAGCCCCAGGCCGAGCGTGACTCGATTCATAGAGCAGCCTTTTCCCGCCTGCCTACGGTGGTTCCACGAGGGCCACACCCGGCCCTGGAGGTAACCACATGTACGACGTCATCATCGTTGGTGCGCGCGCAGCCGGGGCGCCCCTCGCCCTCCGCCTGGCCAAAGGCGGCCTGCGCGTCCTCGCCGTCGACCGCGGCTCCTTCCCCAGCGACGTCCTCTCCACGCACATGCTCACCGGCGACTCGGTCGAGCGGCTTGATAACTGGGGCGTGCTCGATGAAGTGCTGCGCAGCGACCTGCCAGCCCTGCGCCAGGTGCTCATGGGGGTCGATGGCTTCACGGTCAACGTCCACGCGGAGCTCAACCCGTACCCGGCGATCGCACCGCGCCGCAGCGTCCTCGATACGATCCTGGCCGAGGCCGCCCGCGGCGCCGGCGCCGAAGTGCGGGAAGGGTTCACCGTCCAAAGCCTCATCTGCGAAGACGGGCGAATCGCAGGCATCGTTGGGCGGGACCGTTCGGGCGCCGAGACCATCGAACGGGCAAGACTCGTGGTGGGAGCCGATGGCCGCCACTCCTTCGTCGCGCGCCAGGTGGGGGCGGCGAAGTACAACGAGCGCCCGGTCCGGGCCATCACCTACTTCGCCTATTACCGGGACTGGCAATCCGGCGCGATGGAAACCTACGTCCAGGACGGCATCGGAACGTACGCCTTCCCCACCAACTGGGGCCTCGCCTGCCTGGGCGGATACTGGCCCGCCGCGATGCTCGATGAGGTCAGGGCGGACCCGGAAGGGGCCATCGCCCGGGCCTTCGCCGCCAACCCCCTGGTTGCCGAACGCTTCTCCCGGGCCCGCCGCGTCGAACGCGTCCAGGGCTCGACGGGCACCGCCGCCTGCTACCGCGAATCGGTTGGGCCGGGCTGGGCGCTCGTGGGGGATGCGGCCTACCTGAAGGACCCCATCCTCGCCTCGGGCATCGCCGATGCCTTCCGGGACGCCGACTACACGGCTGATGCCATCCTCGCCGGCTATGCGACGGGGGGCGCGATCGAAGAGCACCTGGCGCAGCACGAGGAACGCCGCCGCCGGGCGACAGCCGCGGCCTACGCGCTGAACGACCTCGTCGCCAGCGGGAGCCTCACGAAGGAGGGGCTGCTGGACATCCAGGCCGCAGTCCGCAGCACCACCGCGGCGCGGCTCGCCCGGCAGGCGGCCTGAACCACGCCTTAACCCCCGGGCCGCCCCGCCGCGATGATTTTGCACATGCAATCAATCCTCGCGCGGGGTGGCCCGCGTAGCTCTCCACGGTACCGGCGCCCACGCCCGGACCGGGGGGAGCACCATGTTGCAGAGAGTCCTTCGCTCGGCCGCGGGCACGGCCCTGGCCGTCATCGCCATCATTGCCGGCGTGGCGGCCGCCCGGCCCGCCACCGCGGCCAACGCCTCCGTTTCCATCGCCGATTTCGCCTTCTCCCCGGCCAGCGTCACCGTCTCGGCCGGTGACACGGTCACCTGGACCAACAACGACGCGGGCATCCCGCACACGGTCTCTTCCGATGCCGGCAGCGAGCTCGCATCGGGCCAACTGGCGGGCGGCGCCAGCTACC
>JBBIVC010000344.1:0-2586 GCA_037439905.1 Thermoflexus sp. | reverse complement strand
GCGACGCTCAGCGCGTCGCCATCAATCACCGGCCGCACATTTGGCAGCGGCAGGTCGAGCGCGTCGCTAATCACCGCGTCCGGCTTCACGCCAAGCGCCTCGAACGCGCGCAGCATGCAGAGCCGCCGCGCCGGCAGGATCCCGATCCGGTCGATCTCTTCCACCGAAGCCCAGCCCACCGCCCACGGCACCGTTCCCTGGATCTTCCCGGCGAGCTCGTCGCGCGTCCGCTCGGGCAGCACCTTGGAGTCGCGCACCTCCGAATACCAGCGAAAGCGCCGCCCTGCAGGCAACGCGACTACCCCGGCAGCGACGGGCCCCGCCAACGGCCCCACGCCTACCTCGTCCACACCCGCCACCCACACCGCCCCTGCGTTCCATGCATCCTTCTCAAACCGCAACGAGGGAACCGGCGTCGCGCCCATGCGCGCCATGGTACCCGCCGTTGCCGCCCGGGGAAGTCAGTTATGGCTCCTCCGCCCGAAAAGTATCGCCTGTCCTGCTGCTGCCCGGCGCCATCGGCGGGCGGCTACTCGAAACGCTCCCAGTTTGGCACCTGGATCTGCCTGGCCTCGGCGCTCGGCTCCAGGAACTCCTCGGCCAGCACCAGCGCGTAGAGGACCTTCGTCACGCCCCAGCGGCCCTCGGCGAACTCGAACGTCAGCACCAGCGAGATCCGCATCGTCCCATCCGCGCACTGGAACTGCGGCAGGCAGTTCGTGATCGCCGTCACCACGGCCTTGTGCTCCTCGCCGTCGAACGCATACACCGTTGGCGTTCCGGTGCCCCAGCGGTCGGTCTTGCCGGTCTGGACCTGCGCCTGCAACTCCTGGAGTCGGGCCACGACTGACTCGACCTTGCGCAGGCCGCCTTCGGACCGCCAGTTGCCGGTTTCCACCGCCCGGATCACCTCGCCCGCCCGTGCGCATTCCGGCTGGCCGAGCCCCGGCTCGAGGTCCGAGGCCTTGCAGGTGTACTCCTCCCAGCGCAGCCGCGCGATGATCGGGTCGAGTGCGCCCTGCGACATCTCACGGTTGAACGTGCGCAGCATCTCGATAAAGCCCTGCCGGCTCCCCGCCTCGGGAGTTGGCGTGATCGTTCCCGGCGCAGGCGGCGGCGTTCCCGGCGTGCCCGTCGCCGTCTCGCCGGCCGATGGAGTCGGCGTCACCGGGTCCGCCGGCTCGCTTCCTCCGTCCCCGCAGGCCCCGGCGAGGAGCGTACCCGCCAGCAGGATGCCAATCCAGGCGCCCGCGGCCCCCCGGCGCCACCATTCGCGAAGCAACATTCGTCCCGTCATGCACATTCCACCCCGGGATAGCTGATCCCAGTTGGGCACGCCGTCCGCCGGCTTGCATCATCCGAAAGCCCGAGATCGGGGCCGCATGTGACTCGCTTCACGTTGCGCAGCGCTTCACCTCGCCACGCCCGGAGCGCATGATGCTCGCGTGAGCCGCCCACTCCCGGACCCGTGGCTCGAACCGTTCCTTCCCCGGCTCGGCCGCGCGGGCGGGCGCGTGCTCGATGCCGGTTGCGGCTCTGGAGCGGATGCTGCGATGCTCGCCGCCGCCGGGTTCCACGTGGTCGCGTGCGACCGCCTTCAGCCGCCCGGCGCCCGGTGGCTTCCACCCGTCTCCTTCCTGCTCGCCGATCTCCAGCGCCTGCCCCTTCGCGCAGCGACCTTCAACGCGGTTATCGCCAGCCTCTCGCTCCACTACCTCCCATGGCGCGAGACGCTCGCCACCTTCCGCTCGCTTGGGGCCCTGGTGCAGGAAGGCGGCTGCTTCCTCTTCCGGGTCAACGCCAGCGACGATGTCCATCACGGCGCTGGCCAGGGCGAAGAGCTCGAGCCGGGGTTCTTTCGCGTGCCAGCTGCGCTGGTGAGCCACAGCGCGACCAAGCGATTCTTCACCGGGGAAGATGTCCGGGCTGTTGTGCCGCCCGGGTTCGCCATTGAACACCTGGCGCACCGCACCATCCTCCGGTACCAACACCCGAAGCAGGTCTGGGAATGCCTGCTCGTCCGGCCAACTTGACCTATCGGCCCCCGCCCGGAGCGGGCCACTGGCGCCGCCAAAGATAGGCCAGCGCCCCTGCCGCCACACCCACATTGAGCGACTCCACGCGAGGGTCCATCGGCAGCGCCACCCGGAAGTCGCTCTCCTGGAGCAGCAGGTGGCTCACGCCCTCCCCCTCGCTGCCCATCACCAGCGCCGTCTTCCCGGGCCAATCGAAGGCCGTCGCCGATTGGGCCCCATCGCCGGCATCCGCAGCCACCACCCAGTAGTTCGCTTCCTTCAGCGTCCTTATCGCCATCGCCAGGTTCTGCGGCGCCGCTACCGGGGCGATGAAGCTGATGCCAGCGCTGGCCCGGTGCACGCCCGGCGTGAGCAGCGCGCCCCTCCGCAAGGGCAGCACCACCGCGTCGACCCCCACCGCCACGCCCGTCCGCAGGATCGCCCCCAGGTTCTGCGGGTCGGTCACCCGGTCGAGCAACAGGATGAGCGACGCCTTCCCGGCTTCTCGCGCAACGGCGCGAAGGTCCACCGGCTGTAGGTCACGCAGGCGGACGAGGACGCCCTGGTGCAC
>JBBIVC010000343.1:0-2605 GCA_037439905.1 Thermoflexus sp. | reverse complement strand
GTAGTTGAGGAAGTTCCAGAGCCCGTGGAGCAGCACGCCCGCCGGGTAACCGGCGAGGTACCGCGCTCGCCGCCGGAAGAGCCCATAGAACCCCAGTGCCGAGAGCCCGCTCGCGGTTGCGTGCAGCGCGGCTGTTCCTGCCCGCCCTACCGCGAACAGCCACCACTGATCGCCAATCTGCTGCTGCGTCAGTTCCTCCGGGTTGATGACACTGAGGCTGTTCTGGAACGTCTCCAGCACGTTGAATCCGCACCCGGCGAGCACGCCCCACACGAAACACCGGGCCGCGCCACCTTTCCGGAAGAAGAAGAACGCCACCAGCATCCCCTTCCAGAACTCCTCATTGATCGGCGCCACCACCGAGAGCACGGACAGGTCGAAGGCGACACCCCACGCCTCCGGCACCGTCGAGAGGTTCTCGCCGATAGACCACGGATCCCCGCTGCCCTTCGCGCTGATGAGCCACGCCCCCGCCAGCACCAGGTACAGGGTGTTGATGATCGCGCCCACGGTGGTCGCACCAACGGCCCCATAGATGAACCCGCTGGTCCACTCCCGCCAGCTGAGCGGCCACGCCCAGGCGTTGTACCGCAGGTACCGCTGCGAAACGAACAGCGCCACCGCAATCGATGGGATGCTCACGATCAGCACGTTTGTCAGCGGAAACACCCACGGCAGACGCTCAGGATGGTTCACCTGGAGCTGCCCGAGCCACACAAGCCCCGGGAACGCCACGACGAGCGGCGCCCAGAGGAGCTTCCGCGTTCGCAGCTTCATCGCTGTCGAAGCGGTCCCGCCCAGCGCCGACGATGCCTGGTACACGAGCACCCCGCCCAGCGCCAGGGTGACGATTGCCGTGCCGAGGAAAGCGTTGACCTGGAAGAGCCGGTGCCGAGGCTCGTCGTCCACATCGAGCAGGAGCGCCAGGGCCCCAAGGCCATTGAGGAAAGCGAACGCCCCAACGACGACCGCGCCGCCGGCCACCAGCGAACGGCGCTTGCCCGTGGGTCTACTCGCCTTCGAAGCGGGTGAGCGTGCCCGCCGAGACAATCCAGCGGCCGGCGGCCCGCGTCATGATGTCGCGCAGCCGGTCCGGGTCGGCAGTGGTCACCAGCGTCTGCTGGAAGGTGTCGATGTATTCCAGCACCCCGCGCCGGCGCCGGGCGTCGAGCTCGCTCAACACATCGTCGAGCAGCACCACCGGGTCATCGCCAAGCGCCCGCCGCAGGTAGCTCGCCTCGGCCAGCCGCATCGAAAGTGCGGCCGTGCGCTGCTGCGCGCGCGAGGCGAAGGCATCGGCCGCCATCCCATCAATCTCCACCAGCACGTCATCGCGGTGCGGACCCACCAGGGTCGCGCCCGCGGCAATCTCGCGCTGGCGGAGGTTCTGCAGCGCCCTGAGCATGCGGGCCGTCCACTCCGTGTCGTCGATCGGAGAATCGGTCGAGTCCAGCCCACCGAGAGATGGCCGGTAGGTGAGCTGGAGGTCTTCGAGACCGTCGCTCAGCCGCTCCATCTGCTGCTGCGCCTGGGGGACGATGTGGCCGAGGGCATCGGCCCGCGACCAGAAGATCATCCCGCCGGCGTGAGCCAGCTCCTGGTCCCAGAAGTTCAGCTCCTGCGGCGAGGCTTCCCGGTTCTGGATGCGCTTCAGCAGGCTGTTCCGCTGTTGCAGCACCTTCGCGTACTTCTGCATCGCGCGGAGGTAGCCGCGATCCACCTGGGAGATCATCATGTCCAGGTACCGCCGCCGCATCAGCGGAGGCCCCGCCACGATCTCGATATCCAGCGTGGTGAACAGCACGGCGCACAGCTGCCCCACCGCGTCCGAGGCCTTCTTCGGTACCCCGTTCACGCGCGCACGCTTGCCCGCGCGGTGGCTCGCGTCGGTCGTCCGGCCAACAATCGCCAGTTCGAGCGCCAGGTTCCCCGCCGACCGCTCCACCTCGCACGAGAGCCGCGCCACCGGGAAATCGCTGGGGATGATGTCCCTCCGCACCAGGTCGGCGTCCGTGCTCGCGCGGCTCGAACGCAGCGTCGAAAGCAGGTAAATCGCTTCGAGGAGGTTGCTCTTCCCCTGCGCGTTCTCGCCGATGAAGAGGTTCAAGCCCTTCTCCAGGCGGACGCCCGCGCGCACGTAGTTGCGGTAGTTGGTGAGCTGCAAATCGAAGATGTACACGGTGCATGGCTAGTATAGCCGCCGGCTTTTCGCTTGTGGCTCACTTTTTCCGTTTCAATACGAAACTCGCCTCACGCGCCGGCTGCCCGCGGCGCCACGTCAAGCTCCGCCAGCCTTTGGGACCGCCGCCTCGCTGCTGGCGGCAGGTGACCCGACGACCACTGCGTGCTTCGCCTTTGGCACCCCGATCGGGCATACTGGGGGCTCAACGGCCCCTCCCCGCGGGCGCCAGCTACATCCCACCCCCGGAATCGGAACGCATATGCCTCGTCATCCCAACGAAGTCCTCTTCGAGGGCGAAAAGCCCTTCCCCATCATCCCCACCTGCGAACACTTCGCCGGCACCGAGGAACGCATCGCCAAGGCCCTCGAACTCCAGAACAAGATGGGCGGCGTCTTCGATATCACCATGGACTGCGAGGATGG
>JBBIVC010000342.1:1404-2609 GCA_037439905.1 Thermoflexus sp. | reverse complement strand
AGATCCCGGGGGCGATCGTGGGCGCCACGCTCAACCAGTACGGCCGCGACGAGGCGGCCGTGCTCAAGAACCTGCTCCCGAAGCTGGGCGCCGGCGCCTCGTACGTGCAGACGCAGCCGGTGTTTGAGATGGCAAGACTCGAGCATTTCGTCACGGCCATCGATCGCGAATCTCCCGAAACCAGGGTGGTTGCGATGGCCATGCCCCTACTCTCGCTCGATGCCGCCTTGCGCATCGAGCAGCGGCTCGGGATTGCCCTCCCGCAAGAGCTAAAGGACGTGCTTGGCGGCGGAGACCTTGAGGCTGCCTGGGGCGCGTTCGCGGGCATCATCCGGGCGCTTGTCGATTCGGACCTGGTCGATGGAGTTGCCATCATGACGTTCGAGATGGACGCGCCGCGGGAGATGGGCGAACGGATCCTGGCGTCGCTGCGGGCGGCCGGGGTCGCGTAGGATCGCTGGATGCGGCTCCGCCTGGCGACCTTCAACATTCGCAACGTCACGGACCGGTACGACGAGCGCGAGCCGTTGCTGGACGCCGCGTTCGCCGCCATCGACGCCGACATCGTCGGACTGCAGGAAGTGATGTTCCGGCCGCCGAGGCAGGATGACTTCCTCTCCTCGCAGCTGGCCGAACGGCACTACCGGTCGTTCAGTTCGCGTCACGAGAAGTACCGGGACTTCGGGAACGCCATCCTCAGCGGGGCTGGCGACGTGCTTGCACATGAGGAGCTGCGTTTGAGCCACGGCCGAAGCGCGCACCGTGTGCTGGTCGCCCTGCCGGGCCAGTTCACGCTGTGGTTCGCGAACACGCACCTGCACCACAAGCCGGGGGAGCCGCAGGTGCGAGTCGAGCAGGCCGAGGCACTGGTCCGGTGGCTTGGGGAGGCCCCGGAGGCCGACCTGGTGGTGGTTGCAGGCGACTTCAACACGCCCCCGCACGAACCTGCCTACCGCGTGATGCGGGATGCCGGGTACCGGTCCGCGTTTTTCGAGGTGAACGGCGCCGAGCCGGCGGTGACCTGGCCCTCGGGCATCCAGGCGCCGACGATGGACACGGAGGGCGATCCAAACTGCCTGGACTACGTCTGGCTGCGGGGGCGAGGCCGGGCGGCGGCAGCCTGGCTCGCGGCGAACGCGCACGCCGAATCCGACCCGACCCTCTACCCGAGCGACCACTTCGCCGTCGTGGTCGAGGTCGACGCC
>JBBIVC010000342.1:0-1394 GCA_037439905.1 Thermoflexus sp. | reverse complement strand
GCGATTGATTCAAGGCATCGCGGCCGGAGCACGATGATCTCCAGGATGGAAAACGGTTGTGCTTCCTGCGGACGGCCCGTGGAGGCCTCGTGGCGGCTCGCTGTCCAGCCGATGCGGCTGTACCGCCGGTGGCGCACCGATGGCGCGAGGGGCGCTTCGGAGTACTGGCTGTGCGAGCCATGCAGCGAGTGGCTGGGCGGGCTGGTGGCGAGCGCGCGTGGCGGCGCCGGACAGGCTATGGTCCTGGGCAGCCCCAGCGCGCGGGGACGCCGGCTGGTGTTCGATGACCAGTGCCAGGTGTGCTGCGAGGTGCCTTCCGGGCGCGCGGCGACGATCGCCTGGGTGAGCCCGGCGGGGCGCCGACTCGCGGTCTTCGCGTGCGCGGGATGCGAGGCGTGGACCGTCTCGCTCGCGACCGACGGACGAACCGTCCGGGGTGAAGCTGGCCGGGAGATCGATGGCCCGTATGGTCTCTGGCCGCATCCGAATTTCCGGGGATTGAGCGTGCGGGTGCTGGTTGAGGATGCGGCGGCCCGCAGCCTGGTCATTGAGGCGTGCAGCCAGATGGGGATGACCCCCACGACCGGGCCGGCTGATGTGACCGTGGTGGAAGCCACGCCGCGAGGGAGCGCCGTCCATGCGCTTCGGACGGGCGCCGGGGGATGCAGGGGCACGGTCGTCCTGGCGAGGCTGGGGGCCCGGCGGGATCTTGCCGGGGCGCTCGATGCCGGGGGAGACTCGTGGCTCACCGTGCCAGTGACACCACAGCAGGTGACGGCGGGGCTGGCCGCTGCGCTGAACCCGAACCGCCGGCGTGCATGGGACCCGGCGACGTGCCTGCCGATCGCCGATGGAGCCGGGCTGGAGCGTCCCGCAGTGGTGTTCACGCCGGCGGACGGAGCCGACCCGTTCGAAGTTGGGTGGCTGTTGCGCCGATTCGCCCGGGGGTACGACGGTGTGGAGTGGCTCGACGGCGAGGTGCTGGTGACGCCGAGGGTGCCAGCGAGTGGGCTCACCCGGGTGGCGGCCCGCCTCCGGCTGCTGCTGGAGGGGCGGGCGAAGATGCGCGTGGTCTCCACCGGGGAGGTCCCGGCCCGGCGGCGGTTCGAGGCGGCTGGCTAGCGCGCCGGGAATAGGGAGAACTCCCGAGTGCCGGGGACGGCGCACGGGAGCAGACTGTGTGCGCAATGTATGTCATTCGGGTTGTCGACGGCGGACGGGTGGAAGCGGAGTTTTCGGGCTACGTGAGCACCGGGGAGGCGCTCCGGGCGGCCTCGCAGGCGTTCGCCCTGGCTGAGGCGGGGCACCTGGACCGCGCGATTTGCGAACTTCGGGGAGTGGAGCGCGGGCCGGAGGGGCTCCAGGTCGTGCGGGCGGCGTGCGCCGGGCGGATT
>JBBIVC010000341.1:913-2615 GCA_037439905.1 Thermoflexus sp. | reverse complement strand
CGTAAGTAAGCGGACGCATGCTAGGCAGGAGGCATGACACGGACCGATGGGCGCGCGCTGAGTCACCAGACGCTGGAGGAGGTGCGGATGCGGGCGGTGCAGCGGGTGGAAGCCGGCGAGAGTCCGGAGGCGGTGATCCGGGCGCTGGGGTTCTCGCGGGCCCGCATCTACGAGTGGCTGGCCCGGTATCGGGAGGGGGGCCTGGCCGCGCTGAAGGCCAAGCCGATCCCCGGGCGGCCGCCGCGGCTGCGGGGGCCCCAGCTGCAGTGGCTGGACCGGGCCATCACCCAGAAGGACCCCCGGCAGTGCCAGTTCGAGTTCGCGCTGTGGACGGTGGGGATGGTGCGCACGCTGATCCGCCGGCGGTTCGGGGTGCGGCTGAGCGAGGTCTCGGTGGGGCGCTTGCTGAAGAAGCTGGGGCTCAGCCCGCAGCGGCCGTTGCGGCGGGCCTACCAGCAGGATCCCGAGGCCGTGCGCCGGTGGCTGGAGGCGGAGTATCCGCGGATCCGGACGGCAGCCAAGCGCGCGGGCGCCACCATCTACTTTGGCGACGAGGCCGGGGTGCGCTCCGATCACCACGCCGGCACCACCTGGGCGCCGCGGGGCCAGACCCCCGTGGTCCGCACCACCGGCGCCCGGTTCGGGTTGCACCTGATCTCGGCCATCACCCCCCGCGGGACCCTGCGGTTCATGCTCGTCAAGGGCCGCATGACGGCCGGCAAGTTCTGCGGCCTCCTCCAGCGGCTGCTGCACCAGGCGCGGCGGCCCATCTTCCTCATCGTCGATGGCCACCCCACCCATCGCGCGGCCGCCGTCAAGCGCTTCGTCCAGGCGACCCGGGGCCGGCTCAGGCTGTTCTGCCTGCCGGCCGACTCCCCGGAGCTCAAGCCCGATGAGCTCGTCTGGAACCACCTCAAGACCCATGGGGTCGGCAAGCGGAGCATCACCGGCCCCGCCCACCTCCGCGCGGTCGTCCGCGGCCACCTGCGCGCGCTCCAACGCGATCGACACACCGTCCGCGCCTTCTTCCACGAGCCGCACACGCGCTACGCCGCGGCCTGAGCAGCCCCGAATGATCGCTTACTAACGAAGGCCGTAGTATCCGTACACGGAAGGCAGACGCACGAGGTAGATTGGGTGAGGGCTCTCACGATTGCAGATCCCGAACGCGGAGCGTGCGGTTATCGAGCCGGCGAAGCTGCATGCGTACCTGCTCTCACGCAACCATCCGATCGGCCGGTTCAAGGCCGCCTTCTTTCTGGCGCTCGGATACTCCGCCGAAAACTGGCGCCAACTCGAGGCAGACTTACGGCACCAACATCTATCCCAAGATGCCACGGTTGAGGAGCAGACTCCGTACGGGCACAAGTACGCGATCCGCGCTACGCTGGTCGGGCCGTCCGGGGGCTCGGCGGAAGTGGTGAGCGTCTGGGTTGTGCGTACCGGCGAGGAATTCCCCCGGTTTGTGACGGCTTATCCGGAGGGCGCCAGATGACGTATCGGGTTCTGGACACCATCGTCCTTGACCGCGACCTACCTGACCACGGGCTGCGCAAGGGAGATCTTGGCGCCGTGGTGGAAGTTTACGATCCAGATGGGCTCGAGGTGGAGTTCGTGACGGCATCGGGTCGGACCGCGGCGCTCTTGACGCTAAACACCCGGGACGTCCGGCCTGTAGGCGACGACGACTTGGTTTCTGTCC
>JBBIVC010000341.1:0-902 GCA_037439905.1 Thermoflexus sp. | reverse complement strand
ATGCCGTCGCTCGGCGTGACGGGGACGGGATACAGTAACTTCCGAATGCAGGCGCCGGCGGGTGCACCCGGGCGTGGCCGACCTCGAAGGTCGGCGAGCGCCCGCCGCGCCTGATCCGCGCGTTATGCGGTCTCGAAATGAGCACATACTCATGAGCGTCGCTCCGATTCCGCCGGAAGCATTGCGGTCGGTTCAGGGACTCGATACGCCACAACGGTTTTACCAGGTCCTACGGTCGCCAGCGCCTCTCGCCGGCATGACGTTTCCCGACGGGCCGTCCTGGAAGGCCGTCGCGGCCGCTGGCTTCGAATCCATCGTGTGTCTGACGGACAACGTTCCGCCGTATGACCCATCGCCGCTTCGTGTGCTACGCGCGCTGAAGTTCAAGGACTTGGTTGGCGGAAGTCGCCCTGATAATCCCCAACGCGAAGCCGACATGCTTCGTGATGTCGTTGAGGCCGTCATCAACGAGCTGCGAGCCAGCAGAGGGGTCGTCGTCCACTGCGCCGGCGGGACCGGTCGAACCGGAACCGTGATCGCGTGTGCTCTCGCCGCCCTCGGGATGCCCGAGGCAGACGTCCTGAAGTACATGGGCACCGTGAATACCGCGCGTCGCAAGTCTCCTGGCTGGCCGGAGTCCGAATGGCAGAAAGGCCAGGTCGCCGGCTTTGTCTCGAAGAATGCATAGAGGCCCGGCAGCAGCAGCGGCTGGCTGTCGCTGAACGCCGTCGCCCGCACGCTGGGCTGCGCGGCCAGCTCGGTGATGCGCTGGCGGGATGCGTTTCGAAGAGGTGGGCCGGCCGCACTCAAGGTGCGCCCGGCCCCGGGGCGCCCGCCGAAGCTGACGTGTAAAAGTCAAGACCTGATCTGACAGACGGGGAAGTGCCCCGGTGTCCGATCCA
>JBBIVC010000340.1:0-2637 GCA_037439905.1 Thermoflexus sp. | reverse complement strand
CGTCCGGTAACGCCGATCGTGTTGACGGCTGACGAGCGCGAGACCTTGGAGCGATGGCGCCGGCGGCCGAAGACCGCGCACGCCCTCGCCCAACGCGCGGAGATCATCGTGCGCTGTGCGGCGGGGGACACCCATACCCGCATCGCCCACCACCTGCGCCTGACCAAGCAGACGGTCGGCAAGTGGCGAGCCCGGTTCCTCGCCGGACGGGTGGACGGGTTGCTGGACGAGCCCCGGCCCGGCGCCCCGCGCACGATCACGGATGCCGACGTCGAGCGCGTGGTGGCCCGCACGCTGGAGAGCACCCCGCCGGACGCCACCCACTGGAGCGTGCGCTCGATGGCCACGGCCTGCGGGCTGAGTCGCAGCACGGTCCATCGCATCTGGCGAGCCTTTGCCCTGCAGCCGCACCGCACCGAGACGTTCAAGCTCTCCAAGGACCCGCTCTTCATCGAGAAGGTGCGCGACATCGTGGGGCTGTATCTGAACCCCCCGGATCGGGCCCTGGTGCTGTGTGTGGACGAGAAGAGCCAGATCCAGGCACTGGATCGCACCCAGCCGCTGTTGCCGTTGCGGCCCGGCCAGGTGGAACGGCGCACGCACGACTACGTTCGCCACGGGACCACCACGCTGTTCGCGGCCCTCGACGCCAAGGCCGGGACGGTCATCGGCGACCTGCATCGGCGCCATCGCGCGATCGAGTTCCGGAGCTTTCTGGATACCATCGACCACGCCGTCCCGGCCGAGCTGGACCTCCACCTGATTCTCGACAACTATGGGACCCACAAGACGCCGCTCATCCACCGCTGGCTCGCCAAGCGCCCGCGGTTTCATCTGCACTTCACGCCGACTGGCGCGTCGTGGCTCAACCTCGTGGAACGCTGGTTCGCGGGCCTGACTGAGAAACAGATCAAGCGCGGGGCCCATCGCAGCACGCGGGCCCTCGAGGCGGCCATCCGCAGCTACATCGCCCACGGCAATGGGACCCCCAAGCCGTTCGTGTGGACGAAGACCGCCGATGAGATCCTCGCGAACCTCGCCAGATTTTGCCATCGAATCTCTGGGACAGGACACTAGCGAAGCCCCCCCGCCGTGAGCCCGCGCACCATCTGCCGCTGCACGAGGAAGACGAAGGCGAGGACGGGTACTGTGATCAGGACCGCGGCGGCCGACACCGCGCCCCAGTTGTATTCCTCGAAGGAGATGAAGTTGAAGACGGCGACCGGCGCCGTCTTGAGCCTGGTCCCAGTGAGGACGAGCGCGAAGAGGAAGTTGTTCCAGGACGTCGTGAAGGCCAGGATCGCCGTCGCCACGATGCCCGGCCGCACCAGCGGCAGCGCGATGCGGATGAACCCGCCGAGGCGGGAGCAGCCGTCGAGCCACGCGGCCTCCTCCAGCTCGCGGGGGATGTCCTCGAAGTAGCCGATCATCACGCCGACGCACAGCGGCAGGGTGAAGACCAGATGCGTGACGACCAGGGGCGGATACGTGTCGATGAGCCCGAGCGCCCGCGTGATGACGTACCAGGGCAGGATGCAGCTCACGTAGGGCACCATCCGCGCGCACAGGATGACGAACGCCAGGCGGCCCTGCTGGTGCCGGGCGATCGAGTAGGCGGCGGGCAGCCCGAGCACGAAGCCCAGGAGCGTCGCCCCCAGCCCGATCGCCGTGCTGTTCACGATGTACCGGGCGAAGGCGTGGGTCCCCAGGACGGCCTCGAAGTTCTTCCACGTCGGCCTGAAGAGCCACACCGGCGGGAAGGCGGTGATCTGCGCCTCGGTCTTGAGCGCGTTCGTCCCCATGACGACGAACGGGAACAGGAAGAATGCGACGATGCCGGCCAGCCCGAGGTAGTAGACTGCCCCCGCCCGCCGCCGCATCGCCGAGCCGGCTCAGTACGACCAGGCGCGGCGCCGCGCCTGGAGGAGGGCGAGGCTGAGGGCCATGATCACCAGCAGCAGGACGACGGCGAGCGCGGAGCCGTAGCCCATCTGGAAGTACACCATCCCCACCTGGTACGTGTAGAGGTTGAGCGTCTCCGTGGCGTCGGCCGGCCCTCCCTGCGTGATCACGTAGATCAAGTCGAAGGTCTTGAGGAGGAGGATCACCCGGAAGACCGCGGCCATCGCAAGGTGGGGGCGGATGAGAGGCAGCTGGATGCGGCGCAGGAGGTGGAAGCGCCGGGCCCCGTCGAGGGCCGCCGCCTCCAGGATCTCGGCAGGGATGGTCTGGAGCCCCGCGAGCAGGAGCAGCACGACCATCGGTGTCCACTGCCACACGTCGACGAGCACCAACGAGGGCACGGCGCTGAGCGGATCGCTCGCCCACAGCAGCGGCGGCAGCCCCAGGAGCGACAGCAGGTAGTTGAGCGTCCCCAGCGTCGGGTTGAACATCATGGCCCAGACGAGGGCGATGGCCACCGGCGTGACGCTGATCGGCAGGAGCAGGACGGTCCGCACCAGCCCGTCGCCCGCGAACTCACGGTTCAGGTACAGCGCGATCCCCAGACCGAGGAGGAGCTCGAGGCCCAGCGCCGCCCCCGTGAAGTAGGCGGTCACCCAGGCCGCGTGCCAGACGCGGGGATCCCGGAGCAGGGCCGCGTAGTTGGCCAGGCCGACGAAGCGGGGTGGGGCGGGG
>JBBIVC010000339.1:0-2641 GCA_037439905.1 Thermoflexus sp. | reverse complement strand
GCGTGCTCCTCGACGGGAACCTGATGGGCGCTGCCCGCTACCTGGACGAGCACCCGGGGATCGGGGTGATGGGCGGCCGGATCGTGAACGAGGACGGGTCGCTGCAGCCAAGCGCCCGCGCCTTTCCATCGCATCTGAACGCGTTCTTCAACCGGCACTCGCTCACCACGAAGTTCTTCCCGGGCAACCGCTGGTCGCGGCGGTACCTGATGACGGACTGGGCCCATGATGAGGTGCGAGAGGTGGACTGGGTCTCCGGGGCGTTCATGTTGATTCACCGGCGCGCGATTGAGGCGGCGGGGATGCTGGATGAGGGGTATTTCTTCAGCATCGAAGATGTGGACTACTGCCGCCGGGTGCGGGATGCCGGACTTGCTGTGGTGTACTACCCCATGGCGACCGTCCGGCATCGCGTGGGGGGGAGTTCACGGCACGCGGTCTACCGCGCGATGGCCGCGCACCACCTTGGGATGTGGCGGTACTACCGGAAGCACATGCGTGGCAACGCGGTGCTGGATGTGCTCACCGGCGCCGCGATTGTGGGGCGGTTGGGCATCCACGCCGTTTCGTACGCCCTCCGGACCGCGAAGAACCGCCTGCTCGGGATGGAAAACCCCTGACCATCAACCGGCATGGCGGTTGCGGGTGCGGGCTTCGCGGTAGGCGTCGGCGAAGTCGGGCATCTCGCCGCCCGGGTAGTAGTCGCGCACCAATTGCTGCCGGAGGCCCGGCGGGTCGCCGGCGAGGGCTCCTCGCCGCATCCGTGGGCGCTCGGGCACGAGGTCGCCGCCAGCAACGCTAAGGAACTCCAGCGGACCCCGGTAGCGAGTGGCGTCGTACTCCAGGGCTGTGACTTCGACGCCGACATAGTGTGGGACCTTCACGCGCGCCTTCGACTGCAGCGGGCGATTGCTCACGGCGAGGGTCACGCGGTCGGCGAAGAGCGCAGCCTGCCGTTCGCTGCACTGGAGGAGGATGACGGCGAAGCGGTCGGCATCGATCCGGGAGAGAAAGTCGCTGGCGCGGGTGACGCGGCGGATCGTATCCGCAACGTGGCGCACGGCCTGGCTGGCAGTACCGGCTCCCCAGGCGCCGCGGAGTTCGTCGAACTGGCTGATGGTCACCACGGCGAGGGTGAGCGGATGGGAGTACCGCTGGGAGCGAGCGATATCGCGTGCGAGGGTATCGATGAGGTGCTGGCGCGTGGGCAGGCGAGTCTCGGCATCGAAGAGCAACGCTGAGAGCGCGTCGTCGCCTTCGTCCGGGGAATCTCCGATGGACTGGAGCCCGCGGTGCAGGAACGCGCCGAGGCCGGCGGTCGAGATAATCATGAGCGTGCCGACGCTGCCGGAGTAGCGGATGGCAACGACGAGCTCGGCAGCCAGGAGAATGGCGGCAAGCGCCAGGGCCGAGCGGCGGAATGCAACCACCCGGCGGGATTGGCCCTCGGGCCAGGCGAGGCGGGCGCGGAGCCAGCGGACGATCACGGTCTACATACACTCCTGGCTGAGGTGGCTACGACGGGCCGTTACGCGCCCGCCTGCGGGCCGATTATCGTTGATGAACGGAGGGCCGCGAGTCGCCAGCGGGTAGACGAGCGTGAGAGGCCGGTGACAGCGTGGTAACCAGGGCCATTGCAGCGGAGGCTGCCACGGGTGTAGCGTAGGGAGCGACAATTTCATAGCTGTTCGGGATCGCTGGGGGTGCCCTCGCGGGCTGAGATCAGACCCCTTGAACCTGACCACGTTCATGCGTGCGGAGGAAAGCGATTCGGATGCCGAGCATGTGTTGCGAGGAGTCCGGGCTTTCCGGGCTCCTTTTCGTTGCCCGGGAGGCGCCCCTGCTAACCCGGCGGCGGAAGGACAAGTCTGATGCGCAACCGCATCGCCCTCCTGTTCGGGCTCATCGCAGCCCTTGGCCTGGTGTTCGCCGCGTGTGGCGGCGACGATGGCGACAAGACGCTCACGGTGGTGACCCACGATTCGTTCAACCTGAGCGAGGACCTGATCCGCCAGTTCGAGGAAGAACACGGCGCGACCGTTCGGCTGCTGCCCAAGGGCGACGCCGGCTCGATGACAACGAGCCTCGTGCTCACGAAGGGCAAGCCCGAGGGCGACGTGGCGTTCGGAGTCGATAACACGTTCCTTTCGCGGGCGCTCGACGAAGGCGTCTTCGAGAAGTACGAGTCGCCACTGCTGGAGAAGGTGCCGCAGGAGTTCAGGACCGAGGGTGGAGGCTTCGTCACGCCGATCGACTACGGGTACGTGAACTTCAATTACGACATCGCCGCGCTGAAGGAGCGCGGCATCGACCCGCCGAAGACCCTCGAGGACCTGACCGGTCCGAAGTACCGGGGATTGACGGTGGTGGAGAATCCCGCCTCGTCGTCGCCGGGGCTTGCGTTCCTGGTGGCGACCGTTGCGTACTTCGGGGAGGATCGCTACCTCGATTGGTGGCGCGCGATGCGGGAGAACGGCCTGGTGGTTACGGATGACTGGGAGACGGCGTACTACACCAACTTCTCGCTGCATGGCGGGGAACAACCGATTGTCCTGAGCTATGCGACCAGCCCTGCCTTTGAGCAGCTCTTCGCGGATCCCCCACGCGAGGATGCCCCGACGGCGAATCTCCTGCCGCCGAA
>JBBIVC010000338.1:0-2645 GCA_037439905.1 Thermoflexus sp. | reverse complement strand
GAGCCATGGGGAAGCGGCTGCAACAGTGGAGCCAGGCCCCGCCGTGCCCCAGGGGGCGAACCTGGAGGAGAACTGGACCCTTGACCACCTACGAAACCCTGCTCTGGCTGCATGTGCTGTTTTCGATCCTGTGGGTCGGCGGCAACGTGATGCTCAACCTGGTCGCGATCCGGGCGAGGACGAGCGGAGACGGAGCGCAGCTTGCTTCCCTGTTCCGGACGCTGGCGTGGTTCGGCGAGCGCTATTTCATGCCCGTCTCGCTGCTCACGCTGGTGTTCGGGTTCTGGCTGACGGCCGAGGGCGACTGGAGCTACGGCGATAACCCGTGGCTGCTCATGGCCCTTGGCATCTACGCCGTGGCTTTCCTTGTGGGCATGCTCTTCTTCGGACCGGAGAGCAAGCGCATCGTGAAGCTGCTCGACGGCGACCCGGCGGCGGCGGACGCGGGGACCACCCGGAGGATGAAGCGGTACCTGAACGTGGCTCACGCCGATGCCACGGCGCTGCTGATCATCGTCTTCCTGATGGCAGCCAAGCCGCTGGATTAGTCTTCGAGCGCGCCTTCCGCCCGGAGGTCGAGCAGGGCGCCACGCCACGCCTCGACCGTCCGGGCGATGTCGCCTGGGGTGTGGACGGAGCTGGTCATGCCGCCGGCGCCGAAGAGGTGCGACCCGCGATTGAGCATCGCGAGCTGGAGAAGGCGGGTGCGCTGTTCGGGCATACCCCGGGCAAGGAAGTCGAACGACAGGTCGCGCGGGTCGTAGTCCTGGGCCTCGGGGACCGTGGCGCCCGCCAGGATGATGCGGAACTCGGACGACTGGCCATAGACGTAGCCGGGAATGCCGAGTTCGCAGAGTACGGAGTTCATGCCCGCGCGGAGCTGCGCCGCGAGCGCGGCGGCGCGCTGCTGGTGCTGGCCATCGGCGATCTCCCTGAGGCAGGCGACACCTGCCGCCGCCGAAAGCGGGTTGGCGTTGAAGGTGCCCGGGTGGCCGATCTTGGGGGCCTTCGTCCCCGGCGCGGGGAACTGGAGGTGCTCCATCACGGCGCGGCGCCCGGCCACGGCCCCACCGGGGAAGCCGCCCGCCAGGATCTTCGCGAGGGTGGTGAGGTCGGGCTGAAGGCCTTCAACTTCCTGGACACCGCCCGGCGCCCAGCGAAAGCCGGTCACGACTTCATCCATGATGAAGACGATGCCCTCGGCACGGCAGAACGCCTGGAGCTCGTGGAGGAAGCCGCGCGGCACCGGCAGCTGGCCGCTCGACGCGCCAGCGGATTCGACGATGATGGCTCCGATATCCCCCCGCTGCGAAACGGTTTCGCGGACCGCGGCCATATCGAGCGGCAGCACGGAGACGGATTCGAGGGTGGCCCGGGGGATGCCAGGCGGCACCGCGCCAGAGTACTTCGAGGCTGCGACGACGTAATCGTGCCAGCCATGGAAGTGCCGATCGAACTTGATGACGCCTGCCTTGCCGGTGAAGGAGCGGGCGAGGCGGAGGGCCATGAGCGTCGCCTCGGTGCCGGAGCTGGTGAAGCGGACGACCTCTGCCGACGGGACGAGGCGGACGACTTCCTCGGCCCACTCGATCTCCTTTTCGTGGCTGGCTCCGTAATGCGTGCCGAGGGCGAGCTGGGCGGCCGCCGCATCGGCGACTGTGGGGTAGTTGTGTCCCAAGAGGAGCGCGCCGTGGCCCATCACGTAGTCGATGTGCTCGTGGCCATCCACGTCCCATTTGTGGGCGCCCGCGGCATGGGCGGCATAAATGGGAAAGGGCCGCATGAAGCGGCTATCGTGGGTGACACCGCTGGGCAGAACGGCGCCGGCGCGCTGATACAGCCTGGCCGAGGCCGGGTGGCGATCGATGTACTCCTGTTCGATGGTCATGGCACCCTCATTCCGGGCCATGATAACGGGTGTGGCGCAGGGAACGGGCGGCTTTGCCCGCGTGGGCGGGTGCCGATAGAGTGCGGCTATGGCCGACCAATCGATCCTTCAGCCGGGCAATCTGCTGATGGTGCAGGAGCGGGAGCGGATCCTGGCGCGGCTGCTGCGGAAGGCCGGTTGGACATCGCTGGGAGAGCTGAAGGCGTTCGAGGCGGGATGCTCGACGGGGTACAACATGCGGCAGCTGGTGCAATGGGGCGCCCGCCCGGAGAACATCGCGGGGATCGACGTGGATGGCGCGGCCGTGGACTACTGCCGGGCGCACGCCTCGGATATCCGGGTGCACCTGGGGAGCGCGGATGCCATCCCGGAGCCCGATGGTCAGTTCGACCTTTCGCTTGCGTTCACGCTGTTCAGTTCGGTGCCGGATGAAGATGTCGCGCACGGGATTGCGCGGGAGTTGTTGCGGATCACGCGTCCCGGGGGGCTCATCGTCGTGTACGACATGCGTAGGCGGAACCCGGGGAACCCGAAGGTGCACCCGATCCTTCGCGACGACATCCGGCGGTGGTTCCCGCGGTGCCCGATGAGCGTGCGGAATCTCACGCTCGCGCCGCCGATCGCACGGCGCATCGGAGCGCACGCGCCATGGCTCTACGGGCCGCTGGCAGCCATCCCCGTGCTGCGAACACACGCACTCTACGTGTTGCGGCGCCCGGCTGTGCTGCCGGAAACCGTCTGACCGGCCAGCCGTAGC
>JBBIVC010000337.1:602-2652 GCA_037439905.1 Thermoflexus sp. | reverse complement strand
TCTACGAAGGAGACGCCATGAAAACCTCGCTCTATCACCTCCAGATCAACGTCCAGCGGGAGAACCTCCCCTTCTACCGCGACCTGATGTCGTTCCTTGGCTGGACGCCGCTGATGGACGAGGCCGAGTTTTTCGGGACAGCGGCGAGCAATGGCGCGAGCCTCTGGTTCATCGGGCAGGCGAAGGACACTCCGAACGACTACGACGGGCCCGGTGTCAACCACATTGCGATTGGCGCCGGGTCGCAGGCCGATGTCGATGCGACGGTGGCGTACCTGAAGGGCCGCGGTGTGCCGGCGCTGTTCGAGACGCCCCGCCACCGGCCGGAGTTTTCGCAGGGGCCGGACCAGACCTACTACCAGGTGATGTTCGAATCGCCGGACAGGGTCCTCTTCGAGGTGGTGTACACCGGGCCGAAGCAAGGGTAGGCGGGTTAGCGATCGAGCCACTCGCGCAAGCGGTGCGGGACGTTGGTGATGATGCCATCGACCCCGGCCTCCACGACACGGGCCCAGTCCTCAGCCGAATCGGCTGTCCAGCACCAGACGGTCACCTGGCGTCGTTTGGCCTTCTGGATGAGCGCACGGTCGATGGCGGCATTGTGGATGGAGACGGCCTGTCCGTTGCGTTTGATGAGGGCGCCAAGGAGGCGGTCGACCTCCTGGCCCGAGACCGGGGGAGAAATGATAGCGGCGGAGACGCGGGGCTGGGTCGCGCGGGCGCGCTCCACCATTTCCGGGTTGAAGGAGTGGATGGCGGTCCAGGCCTCGGCGTTGTGGCGATTGATGACTTCGACGACGGCATCGACGCAGCGCTGGTCCTGCGCGGGGTCGCCGGGGGTAGCCTTGAGCTCGCACATGACGGTGAGGCGGCCATCGACGAGGGCGAGCACCTGGTCGAGCGTGGGCACCGGCTCATCGCCTCCCGCATCGGCGGCCTGGAGCTCGGCGAGGGTCTTTTCCTTCACCGGCCCGGAAAGGTTCGTCGTCCGGTCAACCGTGTCGTCGTGCATGAGCACGGGCACGCCATCTGCGCAGAGTTGGACATCGATCTCCATGGCTTCCGCGCGGGCATCGAGGCAGGCGCGGACGCCGGCGAGGGTGTTTGCGGGCGCCTCGCCGGCGGCGGCGGCGTGCCCGATGACGAGGACGTACGGTTTCATGGGGGCACTGTAGCGCCCGTGCGGGCTGACGGCAGCCCCCCGGGGCGGGGGAGCGTGAAGGGGTTCACGCTCCAGGCGGTTCTTGCCCGGGGTGGTGTGCGCGGGGGAGGCGTTTTCGCGAGATGTCCCGGCCGAAGCGGGTCATGCGGAAGGCGCGTTCGGCGAGGGTCCTCGGGCTGAGGGGACGGCGTGGGAGGGCGGCCAGTTCCCGGAGGGCGACGCCAAAGCCGCTCATCACGGGCTCGCCATGGCCAGGAAGGCCGAGCTCAGGCGCGACGGCCGCGAACTGGCGGATGGACTCGAGGTATTGCCGGTCGTCGTGGTTGGCGAGCCGCATGGAGCGGGTGAGTTCGCCGCCATGGCTGATAACGAGGTCGCCGACGAAGGCTGCGCCGAGCCGGTCGACGACAAAGCAGCAGGAGCCTGGAGTGTGGCCCGGGACGGGAACGGCCGTGATGCCGGGCAGGACCTCGGTCTTTTGGTCGATAGGGAAATCGACCGGGACGTCGGCGCGGTGGGACTGTTGGAGCCCGCCAGCGAGGAAGCGTGCGACGTGGGTCCGGCCGACGGTGGTGTGGAGGAACGCCTGGCCATCGCGGACGAGGCAATCGCCGCGGCCGATGTGCAGCCGGGCCCCGGTGGCGGCGCGGACAGCCGCGGCGGCGCCGGAGTGATCACGGTGCCGGTGGATGGCCGAGAGGCGGCCCCCGTGGGCGCCGACCTCGGCGAGGATGGCGGGGGCGCTCGATGCGAAGCCGGTATCGACGAGTGCGAGCTGTCCGTCGTCAGCTTCGACGAGGTAGACGTTGGAGCCGCGGGTGCCGTGGAGCCACCAGAGTCCTGGTGCGAGCAGGTCGGCCAAAGTGGATACCCCCTTCGCGGTTGAGC
>JBBIVC010000336.1:0-2654 GCA_037439905.1 Thermoflexus sp. | reverse complement strand
GTGGCGTGGTGACAGCGCACCCTCACTGACGGTCGGGCCTCGCCGGGATGGGCTGGCGGTGGACGGCAGGGCAGGAGTGACAGTGCACCCTCCCTGGCGGCCGGGTCTCGCCGGGCCGGGCTGGCGATGGACGGCAGGGCGGGGGTGACAGCGCACCCTCCCTCTCACGGTCGGGCCTCGCCGGGCCGGGCTTGCGATGGACGGCAGGGCAGGACGAATACAGGTTGCAAATGGCCCGTATCCACCCCGTCCGCGCCGGTGCTAGGATGCAACGGCTTTACGAGGATGCTCTCGTCGCGGCTGCGGAGTCAGAACAACTGGGAGGATGGAGCATGCGCAGACGAGTCATGGTCATGGCCTTCACCCTCGGTCTGCTGGCCGCGGGCTTGAGTTCGGCGCTGGCGATTACCGACGGTGAGCCCGATGGAAACGGCCATCCCTACGTGGGGCTTATGGTTGCGCAGGACGCGGATGGCACGCCGCTCTGGCGGTGCAGCGGCACGCTTATCTCGCCGACGCTGTTCCTGACGGCCGGGCATTGCACTGAAGCGCCCGCGGCGCATGTGGAGATCTGGTTCGACGCGGATGTTCAGAGTGGGATCCCGGCCAATGGGTATCCGTTCACCGGCGACGTTGGCGGCACGCCTCACACCCACCCGCAGTACAACCCGAACGCGTTCTACCTGTACGACCTCGGCGTGGTGGTGTTGGATGATTCGATGGTGATGAGCACGTACGGGCAGCTGCCGGCTCTCAACCAGCTCGATTCACTGGCGAAGAAGCGAAGAAACCAGGATGTCTCGTTCACGGCGGTGGGGTATGGGCTGCAGAAGAGCTTCCCGGACGCGGCAGCCTGGAAGACGCAGGCGCAGAGGGTCCGGATGGTAGCTCACCCGACCCTCGTGCAGATCAACGGCGGGATCGTCGGCGAGTCCTCGCTCATCCTGTCGAACAACACGAACACGGGCGGGACATGCTTCGGGGATTCGGGCGGGCCAAACTTCATCGGCGACTCGAACGTCATCGGGGGCGTGACCTCGTTCGGGTTAAATGGGACATGCGGGGGCACCGGTGGGGTGTACCGGGTGGACCGGGCCGACGATTTGGAGTGGCTCGCCACGTTCCTCGATTGACGGCCACCGCGAGCGCTTTGCCGGCCACCACGGGTTCAGCGGTGGTGGCCCCGGATTCGGGCTCGTTAGCGGATGACGAAGTAGCGGGCCTCGGGGTGATGGACCACGACGGCGCTGGTCGTCTGTTCGGGGTGCCATTGGAACGTCTCGCTGAGCTCGACGCCGATGCGGCGGGGGGCCAGGAGGCGGGCTGTTTTGACCTGCTCCTCAAGGTCCGGGCAGGCCGGGTAGCCGAAGGCGTAACGGGCGCCCTGGTAGCCCTGGGCAAAGAGCTTCCGCATGTCGCGGGCGTCGTTGCCGGCGATGCCGAGCTCCTCGCGCATGCGCTTGTGCCACATCTCGGCGAGGGCCTCGGCGCTTTCGACGGCGAACCCGTGCCAGTGGAGGTAGTCGCGGTATTCGTTCGCCTCGAAGAGCTGCTTCGCGAACGCGCTTGCGCGGTCGCCCATGGTGACGACGAAGAGACCGACGACGTCGTACTGCGGGCCCGAGGGGTTGGAGCGAGCCTCCTCGACCGAGAGGAAAAAGTCGGCGATGCAGAGGCGGCGGCCGGTGGGCTGGCGGGGGAAGGTGTAGCGCACGGGTTCGCCGGCCGGCCGGCCATCCTCAAGACCAGGCCAGGTGATGAGCTCGTTTCTCTCAGCCAGGCAGGGGAAGTAGCCGTAGACCACCTGTGGCACGAGCAGCTGCTCGGCAATGGCACGTTCCTGCCAGCGGCGGAAGATGGGGCGGACTTCGGACTCGATGAACTCCGCGTACTCGGCCTCTGAGCGGTCGCCACGCTGGTACTGCCACTGGCCGCGGAAGAGGGCGGTCTCGTTGATGTAGGGGTAGATGTCGCGGAGGGGGAGGCCGCGGACGACGCGGCTGCCCCAGAACGGTGGAGTGGGGATGGGCACGCCGCGGGTGACGCCGGAGGGCGCGTAGTCGTGTTCGCCGGGGAGGCCCTCGGCGGGAGGGACGTTGAGGCGGACCTCGTCGTAGCCGCTCTCCCCGCCGCCCTTCACCTCCTGGCCGCCACGGGTGAGGACGGGAAGGGGCCTGCCTTCGCGCAGGGCCGGGATGACACGGTCGAGCGTGGCGAGCCCTTCGAAGGCGTCCTGGGCGTAGTAGACACTGCCCTTGTAGATGCTGCGGAGGTCGTCTTCGACGTATTTGCGGGTGAGGGCGGCGCCGCCAAGGAGCACGGGGAAGTGGAACAGCTCCCGTGCGTTGAGCTCTTCGAGGTCCTCGCGCATGACGACGGTGCTCTTCACGAGGAGGCCGGAGAGGCCGATGGCATCGGCCTGCACTTCCTCGGCCTTTTCGATGATGTTCTGGATGGGCTGCTTGATGCCCAGGTTGTAGGTGGTGTAGCCGTTGTTGCTGAGGATGATATCCACGAGGTTCTTGCCGATATCGTGGACATCGCCGCGGACGGTGGCGAGGATGATGCGCCCCTTGGTCTGGCCTTCGACGCGCTCCATGTGCGGTTCGAGGTAGGCGACGGCGGTCTTCATGGTTTCGGCGGACTGGAGGACG
>JBBIVC010000335.1:0-2657 GCA_037439905.1 Thermoflexus sp. | reverse complement strand
AATCCAACCCGCGACCCTCTCGCCTGGCGCACTTCGCACTTCGCACTTCGCACTTCGCACTCCCGTCCTCCCTCCCCACTGGCCCTCGCCCGGCCCGCCCGGTAGATTTCGCGCCATGCCCGTACCCGCGGAATCCCCCGGCGCAGCCGCCACCTACCACACTGGCGTCCTTGTCGTGGGCGGCGGCATCGCCGGCCTCTCCGCCGCCATCTCCGCCCGCCAGTCCGGCGCCGATGTCATCCTCATCGAAAAGGCCCCGCCCGAGGGCCGCGGCGGGAATACCCGCTTCGCCGATGCCCAGATGCGCTTCCCCCACGAAGCCGACGAGTTCGGCCCGCGCGACTACACGGTCGACGACATGTTCGACGACCTCATGCGCATCTCGCGCGGACGCGCCAACCCCGCGCTCATCCGTACCCTCTGCGAAAACGCCCGCGATACGGCCGAATGGCTCACCGCCATGGGCCTCGAATGGGAGGCCGGCTACCCCCACACCGCCGGCTACCGCCGCAGCCCGAAATCCGGGGGCCAGGGCCTGGTCGACCTCCTCTACCGGCGGCTCGAAGGCCTCGGCGGCATCGTCTCCTACGGAACCGGCGCCATCGACCTCATCGTCAACGGCGATGGCTCGATCGCCGGCGTCCGCGCCCGCAGCCCCGAAGGCATCGTTGACCTGTACGCCGCGGGCGGTGTCGTCCTCGCCTGCGGCGGCTTCCAGGCGAACGTCGAGATGCGCGTCCGCTACCTGGGCCGCTTCGCCGATTCCCTCATCCTCCGCGGAAGCCGCTACAACACCGGCGAGGGCATCCGCATGGCCATCGATGCCGGCGCCCAGCCCGCCGGCCAGTGGGGCGATTACCACTCCGCAGTCCTCGATGCCCGCTCGCCCAGGATCGAATGCGGCGTCACCGCCCTCTACAACTACCAGATGGGCATCTTCGTCGACCGCTCCGGCCACCGCTTCCTCGATGAGGGCGAGGACTTTCGCGACCACACCTACGTGAAGTTCAGCAAATTCATCGTCGAACAGGCGGGCGGCGAGGCCTGGTGCATCTTCGACCAGAAGGCCTACCAGCGCGAGGAGTTCGCCCGCGCCTGGCGCCCCGTCGGCCCGCCGGTCGAAGCCGCCACGCTCAAGGATCTCGCCGGGAAGATGGACCTGCCGGCCGAAAACCTCATGGAGACCATCGCAAATTTCAACGCGGCCGTGCAGCCTGGCGAATACGACCTCGACCGGCTCGATGGCAAGCGCACCAGTGGCATCACCCCACCGAAGAGCAACTGGGCCCTCCCCATCGATGCGCCGCCGTACATCGCCATCCCGGTCACCGGCGGCATCACGTTCACCTTCGGCGGGCTGAAGTGCGATACGCTCGCCCGCGTCATCGACACGCGCGGCCACGTGATGCCGGGGCTCTACGCCGCCGGCGAGCCGATGGGCGAGATCTTCTACTACAACTACCCGGGCGCCAGCTCGGTCATTCGCGGCGCGGTCTTCGGGCGCATCGCGGGCAGGGACGCGGCCGCGCGCGCGGGGTAGCCGTGGAGTTCCGCTGTTATCTGAATCCGCGAACCGGCGAACCACACATCCTCGACCATGGATTGACCGAAATTGATGTTCGGGATGTCCTTGACGCACCCGCCGAAATACGTCCGGCCCGCGATGGCGCCATGAGCGCATTAGGGCGAACTCGAAACGGCCGCCTGGTTCGTGTAATCTATCGACTCGAAACCACGACCGACAGCTACCTGGTCATTACGGCATTCGAGCCTGGGCCGGCAGCAGCAAGGGCCTTTCGTCGCCGCCAACGCCGAAAATGAGTACAGCACCCCGCCTCGACAGAGGGCCAAACGACGAACGCAACCGGAGAGTTGCCGAACACTACGACGAAATCTCAGACAGAGAGGACGCGCTTGAGGATGAGTCGTACTGGGGCGCCTCCGACGGTGCCATGGTGTTCATTCCGCGCGAGTTGTTGCCCGCGATTCGCGCGCTCATCGAGAGATACGAGGCTGTGAAGGCGGACATCGAAGGTCTTGCTCCGCCTCTCTGAGCTGACCCCTTTCCCTGCCTCGCCCCACCGCCGATATATCCATCATGGCAATCTTCTGGCTCTGGGTGGTCCGCAACCCCGCGATCCTGCTCGCCGGCTTCACTGCCTTCCTCGGGTACCAGGGCGCGGCCGACTGGTCGATCGCCATGGTGGTCGTGCTCGGCTTCGGCATCGTCGCTGAAATTGGCAACCGCTTCGGACGCCGCGCGCTCGCCAGGAAGCGCCGCAAGCGGGCCGCCATCGAAGCGCTGCGCACCGCCGCCGAGGTTCGCGAACGCCTCCGCATGGAGCACCAGCGCAAGGCCGCCTGAGGGCCTCGCCCCATCCGCGATACCGGTCGCGACTTTCACGTCAGGCGGAACCTGCTAGGCTACGGGCGCTATGGAGCGGTGGACGTTCCTGACCAACCACGCACACGTGCTGCTGTGCATCGCCACGGACCCGGGGATGCGGCTGCGCGATGTCGCCGAAAAGGTGGGCATCACCGAGCGCGCGGCCCAGCGCATCGTGGCGGACCTGGTGGAGGCGCGCTACCTGACGCGCACCCGCGTTGGCCGCCGCAACCAGTACGAAATCCACCCCGAGCTCCCGCTCCGCCACCCG
>JBBIVC010000334.1:0-2661 GCA_037439905.1 Thermoflexus sp. | reverse complement strand
ACGCACCGCGACGGCTGATGCGGAGATCCGGGGCCAGCAGATCAGGGCCGGCGACCGGCTGCTGATGTGGTACCCATCCGCGAACCGCGACGAAGAGGTGTTCGAAGACCCGTACCGCTTCGATATCACCCGCACCCCGAATGAGCACCTGGCCTTTGGCATTGGCGAGCACTTCTGCCTGGGCGCAGGCTTCGCCCGGCGCGAACTGAAGGTGATGTTCGAAGAGCTGTTCCGCCGCTTCCCCCACATCGAGCTCGCGGGCGAGCCAGAGCGGCTGCGCTCCAACTTCATCAACGGGACGAAGCACCTGCCGGTCCGCCTGAACGCTCGCCGTTAAGACGCGCACGCGCGCCACTGGCGCCGGTGAAGCCGCTTGCCGTAGGCTATCGACCGGACGGTAAATAGCCTCGGTATTCTCTCCCTTACCCACCAAACACACGGAGCCAACGCGTGACCACCGAAACCACCCTCAGCCTGGCCGACATCGACCTGAACGACGAAGAGCTGTTCGAGCGGGGCCTCGCACACCAGGCATTCAAGATCCTCCGCCGCGAGAACCCCATCAGCTGGACGCCAGCGACCGACGAGGTCAAGGGACACTGGAACCTGGTGAAGTACGAGGACGTGCTGCACGTCTCGCGCCATCCCGAGATCTTCAGTTCGGAACGCGGGATCGTGCAGTACGAACCCGTGAACGCCGATGACGCCTCGGCTGCCGCCGCCGGCAACGGCAAGATGATCATCACCATGGACCCGCCCCGCCACGTGAAGATGCGGCGCCTGGTGAACAAGGGCTTCACGCCCCGGGCGGTCGCGCTCTGGGAGCCCAAGATCCGCGACACCACGAACATGCTGCTCGACCGCATCGCGAAGAAGGGCGAATCCGACTTCGTGCTCGATATCGCTTGCAACATCCCCCTCGCGGTCATCTGCCAGATGCTCGGCGTCCCGGAGAAGGACTGGGCGCTCATGTTCCAGCTCACCAACAAGGTGCTGGGCCCCGGTGATCCCGAATACCAGACCGACGTCCCGGAGGAGCAGCGCGGGACCCAGGAGGCGGCGCGCATCACCGGCAACATCGGCACCATGCAGATGTTCGGTTACTTCGCCCAGGAGCTGCAGGCGCGCAAGACGGCCCGCCGCGAGGACATCATCAGCCTCCTCGTCGATTCCGAGCTCGAAGGCGAGCAGCTTACCGACGAGGACATCCTCTGGTTCTGCTTCCTCCTCATCCTCGCCGGCAACGAGACCACCAGGAACGGTATGTCCGGCGGGCTGCTCGCGCTCTGCGAGCACCCGGACCAGAAGGCCAGGCTCCTGGACGACATGTCGCTCCTTCCCTCGGCAATCGAGGAGATCCTGCGGTGGACCTCGCCGGTGACGCACATGGCGCGGGTCGCCCTTCAGGACACGAAGATTCGCCACCAGGAGATCAAGCAGGGCGAGCGCGTGGTCATGTGGTACCCCTCGGTGAACCGCGACGAGGACGTGTTCCCGAACGCCGACGTGTTCGACATCACGCGGAGCCCGAACGACCACCTGGCCTTCGGCATTGGCGAGCACTTCTGCCTGGGCGCAGGCTTTGCCCGCCTCGAGCTCCGCGTCCTCTTCGAAGAGCTGTTCCGCCGGTTCCCCGATATCGAGCTCGCAGGGCCGCCGCAGCGCCTGCGCTCGACATTCATCGGCGGCATCAAGCATCTCCCGGTGAAGTTCACGCCCGAGCGGTAGCTGCCAGCCGCATCGGGAGGACGAGGGCGGAGGGGGCTCAGCTGAGCCCCCTCCGTCGTGATCGCAGACCTCTGATGCGCGCCTACCTCCCCGCGCAGAGCGCCGCGGGATCACCGTGGTAGGCGAGAATGGTGTAGGGCGGGAAGCAGATGCCGCGAGTCTCGCCTTCCGCTGCACCCGGTTTTTCGTCGCCCCCGATGCCGAAGAGCCCGCCCAGGATCCCGAAATCGCTCTCCTCGCGAACGACCTGCCAATCGTCCCCTTCGAGACCGGCGAGCCGCGCCGCCTCCGCATAGGCGGCCTCCCGGTTGGCGGTCCCGTCGATGAGGCCAAGCTCCTCGGCGGTCTTGTTGTCGTAGACCAGCGCGCCGATGCGGTCGCGGATGGTGGCCTCGGGGATATCGCGGGCCTCGGAGACGTGGCGCACGAAATCCGCGTAGGCGTTATCGACACCCTGCTGGAGGACGCGCCGCTCCTCGTCGGTGAGGCGGCGGTACGGCGCGCCGATATCCTTGCCGCGCCCGGCCGTGATGGGCTGGAACTCGATGCCCTCGCTGGTGGTCACCCCGCCCCCGAAGATCCCGCCTTCCGTGGCAATCAGGCCGTTCCAGTATTCGAAGGCGCCCATGGTGACGCCAATGCTGCCCAGGAGGCTTCCGTGGTCGGCGAGGATACGGTCGGCGGGCGCCATCGCATACATCCCACCCGATGCGGAGATGCCGGCCACAAACGCGAGGACCGGCTTGCCCGTGCGCTTCTGGTACTCACGGACTCCGTCGGCGATCGCGATGGAGCCGAAGATGGTGCCGCCCGGTGTTTCGAGCTCGAGGATGACCCCGTCGATCGACGAATCCTCGGCCGCCTCGATCAGTTTTCTTTGATGGTGTATCCGTAGACGATGCCGAGGCTGCCGAAAAGGCCGCCGGCGTCGTC
>JBBIVC010000333.1:0-2671 GCA_037439905.1 Thermoflexus sp. | reverse complement strand
CGCGGCCGGGGTGAATTGAGGGGTCTCGAAAATCGATTGTAGCAGCGGCCAATGGTTGGAGAAAGCAAACCGGGGCTATCCCGGAGGGCCACAGGACTGCCTTTTCGGGCGGCTCCCCCGGGTATGAAACGTGTGAGGGGGGCTTCGAGTTACCGCCAGGGCGAAAAACGGAAAAACCGCCCGGGAGGCGGCTTTCTTTTAACCGGCGGCGGCCTATTTTCCCACCCGGTTGCCCGGGCAGTATCGTCAGCGCTGAGGCGTTTCACTTCCGTGTTCGGGATGGGAACGGGTGGGACCACCTCGCTCTAGCCACCAGAGACCTCAGTATGGAGCGCCCCGGGGATTACGCGCAAGTGCCGCTGGTTGCCCGGAGCGGGCGTTGCGGGCATGGTTGCAGCGCTCATGAGAACGCTACTCCTGCTGGTGCTGGGCGGCCTCTGCGGCGTGCTCGGCACCGTCCTCTTCTTCTCAGTCGACCCGAGCTTCGATTCGAACGGCGCGGATGGGGCGGGTGGCGGGAATGTCTCGCTTTCGCTCGACGAGCAGGCGTTGGCCGCCATCATCGCCCGGGAATTGCCGGCGATCCCGGCGTTTGGCGAAAAGCCCCTCGTGGAAGTCACCGTTGGGACGGCGGGAATCATCAGGGTGGAGATGACCGTCGGGACGATCGGGGTAGGGCTGCGTTCCTCGATCACCCTGGACCCCAATATCGTCGAGGGCCGGCTGCAGCTTGATGTGGTGGAAGCTGCATTGGGGGATGTAGCCGCGCCCCAGGCTATCGCCGACTTGCTGGAGCAGCCAATCCAGGACCGGCTGGACGAGATGGCCGGCGGGCTGCACTACCGGCTGATTTCGATCCGGACCACGGACCGGCGTCTGACGCTGGAGATCGCGATCTAGGGCGCACCGCGGCGGCGGCTCAGACGCCCGTACTGACCCCGATGAGCTTGCCGATGCCAAAGGTGATGGCAGAGGCCGCAAGGCCGAAGCCCAGCATGCGAAGGCCCGAGAACCACGCGCCCCTGCCGGTATAGAGCGTGATGATCGCGCCGACGAGGAACAGCCCGAGCCCGCTGGCGATGCCGCTCCCGGCGATACCTGCCGGCCCCGAAAGTACCAGCCACGGGAGGACCGGGAGGATAGCCCCCACGCTGAAGGTGAGAAACGAGGTGATGGCGGCGACCCAGGCGCTGCCAGATTCCTCTTCGGTCATGCCGAGCTCTTCGCGGGCGAGGGTGGAGAGGGCGACGTCCGGGTTCGAGATGATGCGCCGCGCCGTCGCCCGGGCATCGTCTTCGCTGAGGCCCTTTGCCTGGTAGATGAGGGTCAGCTCCGCCTCTTCTTCCTCCGGGATGTGCTGGAGCTCTTCTTTTTCGATGGCGAGCTGGCGTTCGAGCGCCTCGGTGGAGCTGCGGACGCTAATCCATTCCCCGAGGGCCATGCTGAGCGACCCTGCGAGCAACCCGGCGACCCCGGAAAGGAGGACGACATCGCGACCGGGATCGGCGCCAGCCACGCCCATGACGAGGCTGAGGTTCGAGACGAGGCCATCGTTCGCGCCGAGGACAGCCGCCCGGAGCGCGTTCCCGTTGGCCGCGCGATGGCGCCCCTCGAGCCTGGCGATATCGACGGAGACGCGGCCCGCGCGGCTGCCGGAACTGATCTCGCGGAAGAGGCGCGCGTGTGAACGCTCGTCGGCGGGGAGGTGTTCGGCAACGGCTTCGGGCTGGTTGTCGTACATGCCGGTTGCCGCCACTTCCATGCGGGTGACGATGGGGCTGACCGCCTCGGTGCCGAAGCGGCGGGCGAGCCAGCCGATCACCTTGACCCGGAACGATGGCCTGAAGACGGGCACCTCGGCGCCGGCCTCGCGCAGTTTCCGCTCCCACAGCTCCCGGTGCCGGTCCTCACTGATCGCCAGGCGCTCGTAGACGGTCTTGAGGTGGGGGTCCTTTTCCGCATCGGCGAGGAGCCGGTACAGGGCGGCTCCGTCGACTTCATCCTTGAGGTTCTCGCGATAACGCCGGATGTCGGCGTCGCGGTTCGGCCTGGTTTCTGTGGTCATCCTGCGAGTTTATCCAACGCGCGCGCTCTTCCTCTGCATGCCAGGCTAAGCGACTCGATGAGGCGCTCCTAACCCGCTCCGGGCGCATGGAGCACTCCGGCCTCCGCGGAGATGATCCAGTACACGGCCCCGGGGACCACGTCCTCCAGGTCGCTCAGGTAACCGGGGAGCCCGGGGAAGTACTTCGACCAGCTGCCAGTCTCGCTGTTCCAGCGGTACACGGCGCGTACACCGGGGGAATCGCGGAAGGCCTCCTCGACGGGCATCGGACCGCCCGGCCATGTCACCAGGTTTGCACCCGGCACCACCCGCAGGACCACCGTGGACGGCGACGCATCGCCGGCGGTCCCTTCCGCGGCAGGTGGCGCGCAGGCCACGCATACCTCGATCTTCACGGCCGTGAACGCCAGCGTGGCCAGTTCGCCCGGGCCGGCCGGGGCCGCGGTTTTGGAGGGCGCGACGATCGACCAGCCCGTTCGCGCCTCCAGACTGACGGTGTACTCGCAGCCCGCCGCCGGGGGGAGGTCTTCAAAGGTGACGTTGCCAGCGCTTCCAGTGGAACCGTCACGCACCTCCCCACAGCCGGCCAGGAGGACCTTCCAGCCC
>JBBIVC010000332.1:0-2681 GCA_037439905.1 Thermoflexus sp. | reverse complement strand
ATCGTCCGTGTAGCCCCAGAGGCCGAGGGCGCGGACGAGCACGCCGCGAACAGCGTCTTCATCGTCGACTACGAGAACTCGCAAGCCGGCTGGGACGGGACGGGGGGCAGTCATGGCTGATGGGAAGTATGCGGCCTATGGACCGTGTGGGGCCATACATTTCATGCAAAATGAGTCCCGCAGTTTCGCGGGTGGCGCGGATCAGCCAGAATCGCCGGACTACGTTGTTCCGGGGGGCCAGGTGGGCGATTGCATTGTTGAGCGAGACGGCGGAGTGATGGTGATCCGGTTCAACCGGCCGGAGCGGCTGAACTCCCTGGGCGGCACGCTGATGGACGAATTCAACGCCGCGCTCGACGAGGGCCGGACGGATGACCGGGTGAGGGCGTTCATCGTGACCGGAGAGGGGCGAGGCTGGTGCGCGGGGGCGGACCTCCAGGCAGCGGGGAGCGCGCAGCCGGCGGAGCACAGCAAGCGGTGGAATGCGCTCGACCCCATCGGCCAGGTGGGGCGGACGATCATGAACATCCACACGTGCGACAAGCCGATCATCGCGGCGGTAAACGGGGTGGCGGTGGGCGGGGGCTTCGGGTTCTGCTCGGCGATGGACGTGCGGATCGCGAGCGAGGAAGCGCGGTTCAGCACGGTGTTCATCAAGCGGGCGCTGGCGCCGGATTGCGGGCTTTCGTACTTCCTGCCGCGGCTGGTGGGCCCGGAGCGGGCGGCTGAGCTGTTCTACTCGGGGCGAATGGTGGACGCGCGCGAGGCGCTGGCGCTCGGGATCGTTTCGAAGGTGGTGCCGCACGGGGAGCTGATGGATGCGGCGATGGAGTTCGCGCGCGGGATAGCGAAGGCGCCGCCATCGGCGATGACGTATACGCGGCGGGCGCTGAAGCACTCGCTCTCGGCGACGCTGCCGGACCAGCTGGAGTTCGAGTGGGCGAACCAGAAGGCGTGCCTTGCCAGCCCGGAGTTCCGGGAGGGAGTGCAGGCGTTCCTCGAGAAGCGAGAGCCGGACTTCGGGAAGTTCTGACGAAGTGCGCTAAAGGAGCGCGCGGAGTTCAGCGGCGCCACCTTCGATCACCGGGATGGCTTCGATGCCGTGGCGGCGGAGGTAGCTGGCTGCCATGGCGGAACGCTGGCCGCTGGCGCAGACCACGACGACCGGGCCTGCATCAATCTCCTGGGCCCAGACCTGGATCTCGTCGAACGGGAGCTGGCGTGCGCCGGGCACCGGCAGGTCACGGTGCTCCTGGGTGTAGCGGACATCGAGCACCGGCAGCGCGCCGCTGCGGAGGAGATCGGCGGCTTCGCGGACATCGACGGTCTGCAGCGACACCGGGAGTTCGATTGAGGTGGCCGCGATGAACCCGCGGACGTCCTCGTAGCCGATGCGGAAGAGGTCGGCCGTCACGCGTTGGGCCTGGGCAGCATCGTAGGCGACGAGAGCGATGGGCGCGTTGAACGGGATGAGCCAGCCGGTGTAGGCGAGCATGCCGTTGCTCTCCTCGATTTCGAGGGTGCCGGGCAGGTGGCCGCCGGCGTAATCGCGGCGGGTGCGCACATCGACGCGGTAGACACCGGGATCGAGGGCGAGGAACCGGGAGATGTCGAGGGACGGCGGACGGGGAACCGACCCGAACACGCGTGGGCCCTTGCGATTGAGCGGGGCCATGTACCGGTAGTAGCCAGGGATTGGGGCGAGGCTGCCGAGCTGGAGGTCGTGGAAGAGTTCGAACGTGGGGGAAGACAGCGCCGGGTTGCGCTTGAGCTCGACCGACATCGGGCCGCAGCGGCCGAGGTCTGTGCCGGTGGTGCTGCAGAAGGAGCCGGCGCCGTGGGTGGGGAGGACGTCGGCGGCTGCGGGGATGAGCTGGCGCAGGTGCTGCGCGCTCTCCCACTGGAGGCGGGTGAGCTGTTCGGTGTGTCCGGGGCCGAGGAGGTCGGTACGGCCGACCGCGCCCATGAGGATCGCGCCACCGGTGAAAGCGCCGTGGGTGGCGCCGCTGGAATCCTTCGCGAGGTAGGCGGTGTGTTCGTAGGTGTGGCCCGGGGCTTTCACGGCAAGCACGCGCGCGTCGCCGACGGTGAGGACAGCGCCGTCGGGCATGGGGCGGTGGGGGAATTCGAGGCCGGCATCGGCGGGGGCGACGACTTCCGCGCCGAGGGCGGCGAGTTCGCGGCCGCCGGAGACGTAGTCGTTGTGGACGTGGGTCTCGACGACGTAGCGGATGGTTGCGCCGTGGGCCGTGGCCGTCCTGACGAACGGCTCGATGTCACGCTGGGGATCGATAACGGCCGCTTCGTCGCCGCTCACCAGGAGGTACGAGGCATCGCCAAGGGATTCGGCGACGAACTGCTGGATCTTCATGTTCGGGGCACCTGTGGTGGGTCTATGCGGTGGGGCTGCCGGCAACGAGCGCGGCTTCGGCGAGGACGCGCTGGCGAATGCCGCCGCAGACGATGTCGCAGAGTTCGGGGACGCTGGGGTCGGCAACGCTGTAGTAGGCGGACGTGCCCTCGGGACGGCGGCGGACGACGCGGGCATCGAGGAGGATGCGGAGGTGCTTGCTCACGTTCGCCTGGGAGCAACGGGTGGCCTCGACGATTTCGCCGACGGTGGCCTCGCCGTGCTCGATGAGGTGGCGGAGGATGCGGAGGCGGTTGGAATCGCTGAGGAC
>JBBIVC010000331.1:0-2686 GCA_037439905.1 Thermoflexus sp. | reverse complement strand
TGATGCTGCTGCTCTCGCCGGTAAGCGGGCGAGTCTCGGACCGGTACGGCTTCCGCCACCAGACGACGGTGGGGATTGCGCTGGTCTCGGTGGGTCTGCTGCTGATGGCAACAATCGACGGGGGCACCCCGGTGCCGTTGCTGGTGGCGCGGCTGGCGCTCATCGGCATCGGAACCTCGATCTTTATGTCGCCAAACAGCTCGGCGATCATGGGCAGCGTTTCGAAGGACCGGCTCGGGACAGCCTCGGCGGCAGTCGGAACGGCGCGCAACATCGGGAATGCGACAGGGCTGGCGATGGCGAGCGCGATCCTGGTGGCGGTGGCGACGGCCTCGGCGGGCTTCAGCGCGAGCAGGCTGGCCGATCTGCCGGAGGGGGCGCTGGTGGACGGGATCCGGGTGGCCTTCCTGGTGGCGGCGTTCGCCTCGTCGACAGCGATCGTGGCCTCGTCGTTGCGGGGGCGGGCGACGCAAGTGGTGGCCGTGGCCGGGGCCGGGGTGGTGCCCGCGGCGGGCAGTGACTCAGCGAGATAGCTCCAGGAAAGGGGGAACAGGGCAAATGGAACAGCGGTTCGCGGGCAAGGTAGCGGTGATCACGGGGGCAGCTGGCGGCATCGGGCGGGCAGCGGCGTTGCGGTTCGCGCGGGAAGGGGCCAGCGTGGTCGCTGTCGACCTCCCCGGGACCGGGCTGGATGAGGTGGCCGCGGCGGTGGAAGCCGAGGGCCGGAACGCGCTGGCTGTGCCGGCGGACGTGACCAGGGCGGCCGACGTGGAGCGTTACGCGCTGGCGGCGAAGGAGCGCTTCGGGCGGATAGACGCGTTCTTCAACAATGCAGGAATCGAGGGATGGATCGGCCCGATGCTGGCGTATCCCGAGGACCAGTTCGACCGCGTGCTGGCGGTGAACGTGAAGGGCGTGTGGCTGGGGATGAAGTACGTCGCCCCGGTGATGGCGGCTGGGGGTGGCGGCGTCATCGTGAACACCGCTTCGGTTGCGGGGTTGAGCGGTACGCCCGGGATCATCGCGTATGGGGCGAGCAAGCATGCGGTGGTGGGGATGACGAAAACGGCGGCGCTGGAGCTGGCTCCCGCGAAGATTCGCGTGAACGCGGTGTGCCCTTCGCCGATCGAGACGCGGATGATGCGAGCGTTGGAACGGGGAATCAACCCGGACGCGCCGGAGGAAGCCAAGGAACGGATGGTGGCGACCAACCCGATGGGGCGGTATGGCGAGCCCGAAGAGGTTGCCGCGCTGGTGGCCTACCTGTGCAGCGGCGATGCGAGCTACCTGAATGGGGCCATCATCCCGGTGGATGGCGGGCGGATGGCGCGATAGGCGCGGGCGGCCGGTTGGGGCCGGGATTCGCGAACGGGTGGCCTTGATGTGAGCTTGCAGGGGGTCTGTAGATTGGCGGCATGAATGTTCGAGCATTCCTGTTGCACGGGCCCATGGTGGCCGGGATCGCCGCCGTGGCGCTGCTGGTGGGCGGCTGCGGCGGCGACTCCCGGGACGAGTTCGAGGACATCCGCAAGACCGCGACGGCGGTCGCGCTGCTCACGCCCTCGCCCGCGGCGACTCCGACAGCAGACCCGGTGGTGGCCTGGTACGCGGATGCCCTGAAAGCGGCGAACCAGCTGGCTGACGCGGTGAACCAGCTGAACGACGACATGCTCGCGGCGCAGCAGAACCAGGCTGACCCGAAGGTACCGGGCCTGCTCACCGCGGATGCGGACACGGTTATCGCGAAGGCGGCCGGGCTGAACGCGGTGGCGGCCCGGCCCGGCGCGCCAGCACCGCTCGTGACGAAGATCAGCGAGGCGACAGGCGGGCTCACCAACGGAGCGAACCTGCTGAAGGAGGCGATCGCGAAGCTCGACCCGGCGATCGGGCAGCAATCGGCCGATACGCTCGACGCAGCGGAGAAGATCCTGGACGAGGTGAGGGCGGAGCTGGAGAAGGGGCCGAGGTAGCTAATCCGTCACCGTTCGGGGACTGGCCCGGCGGGCGAAACCGCTGGTGACCGCGGCAGGACCTGCCGATTCTGGGGATGTGATGGGTGCGGGGCCGGCTATCGAACTGCGGGGGGCGGGACGGGCATTCGGTGAGCGCATCGCGCTGCGGCCGCTGGACCTGGCGGTGGAGCGGGGCGAGGTGTTCGGGCTGCTGGGCCCGAACGGTTCGGGCAAGACGACGACGCTCCGCATCCTGGCGACGCTGCTCCGGCCGACGTCGGGCGGGGCCTCGGTGCTTTCGTACGACGTGGTGGACGATGCGCTGGCGGTGCGGCGGAACATCGGGGTAATGCCCGAGAAGCCGAGTCTTTACGAGCGGTTGACGATCGACGACAACCTGCGTTTCTGGGCTGAGGCGCACGAGCTTGCTTCTCCCGGGGCAGCGGCGGCCACGGCGCTGGAGTTCGTTGGCCTGGCGGACCGCCGCGGCGACCGCGTGGGCGAGCTCTCGAAGGGGCTGAAGCAACGGGTAGCGCTCGCACGGGCAATCGTGCACCGCCCGGCGGTGCTCTTGCTCGATGAACCTTCCTCGGGGCTGGACCCCTCGGCAGCGGTGGCGATGGAGGGCATGATTCGCGACCTGGTGCGAGACGGGGCAACCGTGTTGATGAACACGCACCGGCTGGCCGAGGCGGAGCGGCTGTGCGACCGGGTGGCGATCCTCCGAGAGGGGG
>JBBIVC010000330.1:0-2699 GCA_037439905.1 Thermoflexus sp. | reverse complement strand
AGGCCGCGATCTGCGACATGATGCGGACCGCTCGGACGCCGCGGGCCATGCCTTCAGGGGTCAGGTTGCCGCCGTCCTGGCCCTCGCCGAGGCGTGCATCGAAGCGCTCCTCGTCGATGACTTCGAACGCGAGAGGAGAGAGCGACCGTGCGACCAGCAGTCGCACCGAGTTGGAGCCGACATCGATGACCGCGACGGTCGTCGCCCGGCTCATGGTTGCCTCCGCATTGGTTCATTATCGGCGGCGCGCCTGCCAGCCGTAACGCTGTGACGAATTACCGCGCGGAAACATGGCTCACATCTGGCATTGACACCGTGCGTGTAGAATGGTCGGAGCGAACCGGAAGGAGGCAGGCGCATGAAGCGGAAGATGCTCGGGGCACTCTTACTCCCGCTGCCGTTTGCAGCACTGCCGATTGCGGCGGTGATGTTCAGCCCGGCGCGGGCGCCCGGCGATGGCGGCCTCGTCGTCCAGACGCCAATGCCATTCGAACAGCAGGTGAGCTCACTCGCGGCGGACCGTGCAGCGCCGGGAGGCGGAGACAGCACGCTTGCCTATGGCGTGGACAGCCGCTCTGCTGACTGTGTTGACGCCCTGCCTCCGTATGGTGGCTAGCCAGGAGCAGCGAGGGGCGAGAATCGGCGCACCTGTCCCGGGTGCCGGGGCATGGTTGTGGACAGCACGAACGTCCGCGGAGGGGTGTGAGTGACCACGGCGGGCACCCGCAAGAGACGGTCGGAGCGGACCATCGAGGAGTACCTCCTCAGCGAGCAACAGCTCGAAGACATGTACTACTACATGCTGCTTGCGCGCCGCCTCAATGAGCGGATGCTCGCGCTCAACCGCCAGGGCCGTGCGGCGTTCGTCATCGCGGGTGTGGGCCAGGAAGCGGCGCAGGTCGGTGCGGCGATGGCGCTCAAGCGTGGCACGGACTACCTCGCCCCGTACTACCGCGACCTTGGGATGAACCTGGTCTTCGGCATGACGGCGCGGGAGGCGATGCTCAATCTGCTGGCAAAGCGCGACGACCCGAACAGCTACGGCCGCCAGATGCCCTCGCACTGGGGCAACAGCGCGCGCAAGATTGTGACCCAATCGAGCGTGGTTGCGACGCAGTTCCTGCACGCCGCCGGCATCGCGCTGGGGGCGCAGCTCCGCAAGGACCCGATTGTGGTGATGACCTGTTGCGGGGAAGGCAGCACCAGCCGTGGCGACTTCCACGAGGCGCTCAACTTCGCCGCCATCCACCGGCTCCCGGTCATCTTCTACGTCCAGAACAACGGGTACGCCATCTCCGAGCGAAACGAGAAGGAGATGCCGGTACCGAACGTGGCCGACAGGGCCCGGGCCTACAACATGAACAGCGCGATGGTCGATGGAATGGACGCTATCGCCGTGTACCAGACGGTGAGGCCCGCGGTTGACCAGGCGCGCAACGGGGGAGGCCCGTTCCTCATCGAGGCGAAGTGCTATCGCCTGTGGCCGCACTCCAGCGACGACGATGACACGCGCTACCGTCCGAAGAAGGAACTCGAGGAATGGACCCGGAAGGACCCGATCACGTCGTTCCGGGCCCGCGTGGAGACCGACGGCATCTTCCCGAAGGCCGACCTGGATGAGATTGAGGCGCGCGTGGAGGAAGAAGTCCGCGAAGCGGCGCAGTGGGCGCTCATGCAGCCTGACCCCGAACCGGAGGACGCGCTCGGGTTCGTGTACAAGGAGCTCTGACATGGCGGTGATGACGGTGATCGAGGCCGTCCGGTCGACGCTCGACGAGGCGCTCGCCGCCGACGACCGCGTATTCATCCTGGGCGAGGACGTGGAGGCGGGCGGCGTCTTCCGCGCGACGGAAGGCCTGGCCGCGAAGCACCCCGGGAGGGTGATCGACTCTCCCCTCGCCGAGTCATCGATCATCGGCCTCTCGATCGGGGCAGCGCACTACGGGATGCGGCCGGTGGCGGAGATCCAGTTTGCCGACTTCATCCACGCCGGGTTCGACCAGCTCTGCAGCGAAGCATCTCGCTGGTGCTACCGGACGAAGGGCGATGCCTACCTGCCGATGGTGGTGCGGACACCGTGGGGTGGCGGCGTCCATGGCGGCCAGCACCACTCCCAGAGCATCGAGGCGTATTACGCCCATATGCCCGGCATCAAGGTGGTTGCGCCATCGTTCCCGGCCGACTACCGGAGCCTGCTGCGAGCTGCCATCGCCGACCCGAACCCGGTGCTGTTCCTCGAGCACAAGCGCACCTACCGCCTGGTCCGGCAGGAGATTGACGGCGCCCCCGCCGAGACGGTTATCGGGCGGGCGCGCATCACCCGGCGCGGAGGGGATCTCACGATCATCGCGTACGGCCTGATGCTGCATGAATCCCTGGCCGCGGCGGAGGCGCTGGCGGCCGAGGGCATCGAGGCGACGGTGATCGACCTGCTGACGCTCAACCCGCTGGACCGGGAGACCATCCTGGAATCGGCGAAGGCGACCGGGAAGGTCCTGGTCGTGCACGAAGACACACTCACGGGAGGCCTTGGCGGGGAGATCGCGGCGATCATCGCCGAGCACGCATTCGAGTACCTGGACGCCCCCATCCGCCGGGTGGCCGGGCCGGACATCCCGCCAATGCCCTACCACCACGCCATGGAGGACTTCTTCATGCCGAACCGTGAGAAGATCGCCGCCGCCGCGCGGGAACTGGCG
>JBBIVC010000329.1:0-2714 GCA_037439905.1 Thermoflexus sp. | reverse complement strand
CCTGGTAGCAGGGGGGAGACTTGAACTCCCGACCTCACGATTATGAGTCGTGCGCTCTGACCGGCTGAGCTACCCTGCCACGAACCTCAACTTTAGCATGCGGCCGGTTTCGGGAAACGCCGCGCGCTACTTTGCCGCCTCGCCCGCCGGGCGCGGGTCCACCCGGTGCATCCGCCAGCGCACCCCGCCCTCGTCGAAATCGACGACGGCGGCCATCCCGGCCCGCCGGTTCGCGTCGCTCAGCGGCATCGGTGCGCCCGAATAGATGGCCGTAACCCCGCCGCTGCTCACATCGGCGTGCGGCTCCCAGTGTCCGAATGCCATGTAGTCCCAGTGCCCCGCGGCCGATGCGATTTCGGACTCGCGGATGGGAAGCGACCGGTGCGATTCGCCGCCTTCGGGGATGAAGTGCCCGTGTCCCAGGGCGATGTGCCAGCGGCGGTCGACGCGCTCCGGGAGGCCTTCGAGCGGCCGGAAGTGCCAGTCGCTATCGAGGTACCCACGGCCCCAGAACACGGCGTCGATGCCCTCCGGCTCGATGAGTTCGCCCCGGTGCTCGCGCACGATGGTCAGCCGCGGGGCGATTGCCTCCATGTCGTGGCGCCAGTAGATGCTGCCGGGGTCCATCGGGTCGTGGTTCCCGGGTAAGAGGAAGGTCTGCCCCCGGAAGCGCCGGATTTCGCTGGCGGCAAAGCCCACCGTTTCTCCTGGAACACGGTCGTTATCGAAGAAGTCACCGGCGATTACCAGCGCGTCAGCATGGCAATCGTTCGCAAGATCAATGACGCGCCGGAAGGTCTCCTCCATGAGCTGGCGGCGTTCGTGCAACCTGCCCTCGCCGTTCCCGGCATAGGCGCCGAGGTGCACGTCGGAGGTGTGGACCAGGCGCAAGGGCCGCGGCTCAGGCACCCAGGGCCTCGCGCATCGCGGCGAGCTGACGGGCGTGGTCCCTCGCGTGGATTCGCAGGAAGAGCAGCCACTCCCGCCAGTTCAGCTCGCCGAAGAACGGGTGGGGCCAGGTGAGCTGGAGGTTCGCATCCGGCTCAGCTTCGCTCACGTGCGCCCACAGCGATTCCAGGGACGATTCCTGGGCGGCGATGAGCGCCTCGCGGTCGCGCGGCAGTTCTGGTTCGGGCTCGCCCGGCCGCGAGCCGGTGAGCGCCACGTGGAGGACGTCCTGCGCCACCTGCAGGTTCGATTGCACGGCGTGCTTCAGGCAGTCCATCGGCGCCCAGTCGTCGCCTGGCGGATTGGTGGAAAGCAGCGCCGCGGGAACGGAGCGGGCTGCCTCCAGCAGTTCGGCCATGCCCTCCCTCACCCGCTCGAAGAGCTCAGGAATGGACTTTTCCGCAGCCTGCTGCTGAAGGTAGCCGCGGATGCGTTCGAATTCCGCCTCCATCGGGTGGGTCATGCTGTGGCCTCCGCGCCAGGGATGTCGATTCGTTCGAACACCTGAAGCCGGATGAGCCTCGCCGCATGCCACGATGCATTGCGCAGTACGAGCAGGGGATTCCCGGGCCACCGGTGCCATGAATGGTCCGCAATGATAACGCGCCCGCCGGGACGCACCACGCGCGCCATCTCGGTGACCGCCGCGGGGCGAAGCTCCGACGGCAGGTGCCCTACATAATGTGCGGCGATGGCCACATCGAACGACGCCGCTGCAGCCGGGACGGACAGGCCATCGGCATGCACGACCCGAGCGTTCGGCAGGCGCAGCCGGGCGTGAGCGCGTTCGAGCAGGTAGGGGCTGAGGTCGAGGCCGAGCACGTCTCGCGCGCCGGACTGCTCGCTCAACGCCTCGACAAGGCGCCCGGGCCCGCAGCCGAATTCGACGACGGCGGCTGGCCGGGCGGCGCGCACCCGGCGCACGACCTTGCGGACGAGCGCACTTTCGACGCCGGCGTTGTACAGGTTGCGGATGAGCCATTCGTACCCGGCGGCGCCCCTCCGGGACAGATAGCCTTCGGGTAGGAAGTGCCAGCGCCGCAGGTACCATCCGGGGTAGTGGGTCGACGGATCGCTATGCGGCGAAAGGCCAGCCCGCTCGATGAGCTCACGGGCGCGGGGTTCGGGAATGTGCTTCAACACGCTCCACCGATCGTATCCCCGGCACGGGGCGCGCGCACCTCGGACCGCCCTCGCGTAGAATCCAGCCCCATCTTTCCCCTGGAGCAATCAACTGATGATTACGGTGCTTGCCAAGCTGCAGGCTGTTGCCGGCAAGGAAGACCAGCTTCGCGCTGTCCTGACCGAAATGGTCGGGAATGTGAAGAAGCACGAAGCGGGCAAGGTCCCCACGTACTCACTCCATGTTTCGGATAACGACCCGACGCTGTTCATGTTCTACGAGCAGTACAGCGATGCCGACGCGTTCGCGGCCCACGGCCAGACCGAGCATATGAAGGCAATGGGCGCTGCCCTCGCTGGCTTGCTCGCCGGACGGCCGGTGATCGAGCGCTACACGCGGATCGCCAGCGTCGACTGAGGCGGGCCCAAGCAGCGACGGCGCGCCGGGCCTGACCGGGGTTGCTCGTAGCCCCGGGCGGCAAGACCTTGGGGGGGCATGGACCTCTTGCGCGCGGCGATCCTCGGGATAATCCAGGGGCTCGCCGAGTTCCTGCCCATCTCGTCCTCGGGGCACCTGATCCTGGTCCCTGCCCTGTTCAACTGGGAGGACCAGGGGCTTGCGTTCGATGTTGGGTTGCACTGCG
>JBBIVC010000328.1:0-2726 GCA_037439905.1 Thermoflexus sp. | reverse complement strand
CAGGATATCCGCGGCATCCGCGAAGCGGTCGAACCCGGGCTGGATAGGCGCGGCAAGCTCGAGGAGGCGAACGAGGTCATGGGTCCTCTCCAGGTTCAGCCCGTGCGCTGACAGAAACCCCTTGAGTGCGGTCTCGGCTGCCTGCTGAGCGAGCAACGCCGCGAGGTCGTACAGCGGATCCCGCGATGACGCCAGGACCCGCGCACCGCGAAGGTCCCGCTCCGATTGCACCAACCACTCGAAGGCCAGGTCACGGTCTGGCATACAACAGCCGCCCCAGCGTGCCCACCCTGTGCTCCAGCGTCCCCCGTCGCTTGCTGCGGGCTCCGAAGGCCGCCCGGCTTCGGATGAGCACGTCCTTGGCGATTCCCATGCCACGCAACGCGCGCCTCCCGGCGAGCCCAAGGCGGAACCGTTCCTCCGCACTCGCTTCCGGCACGACCACCATCAGGTCCACATCACTCTCGGCGTCGGGGAGGCCCCACGCGTACGATCCGAACAGGTAGATGGCATCCGGGTCGAGCTCGGCCACCAGGCGGCGGGTGATCTCGGCTACCAGTTCATCGGGTAATGCCACCATACTCGCCTCTCCGGGCCAATGCTCAGCCGTCCCCAGCCTAGTTCAACCGGAACGTGTCCTCGTCGTCCTCGTCCTCATCCGTGTCGTCGCTGTACACGCCCGCCGGCGAGCCCTTCCACACGCTCACGATGAAGTCCTCGCGATACGGGTCCGCCGTCATCACCAGCTGCTCGTCCGCCGCGTCGATCAGCTGCTGGATGCGCTCCTCGTTCGCGTCGGCTGTCGTGCAGAGCGTCGCGTACACGTTCGACCCCTGGTAGTGCAGGTCGATCCGCCCCACGAGGCCCCCGTCTTCGAACACGGTGTACGACTCCGAATGGGGCGTGCGGCATTCCCGTTCAAACGAAATCACAGCGGCCGTACCTGTCCTCTCCCGATGATGGTCCACTTATAACTGGTCAGCTCGCGCAGCCCCATCGGCCCGCGAGCGTGCATCTTCTGCGTCGAAATCCCGACTTCCGCGCCGAGCCCGAATTGCGCGCCATCGGTGAACTGCGTGCTCGCATTCACGTACACCGCCGCCGAATCGACCTCGTCCAGGAACTCCATCGCGTTGCTGTAGTTCTCCGTCAGGATCGCGTCGCTGTGGTGGCTCCCGTACTGCTCGATGTGCGCCATCGCCTCCGCCATCGAATCGACCACCCGCACACCAACGCGCAGCGCCAGGTGCTCGGTCCGCCACGTCTCCTCTGTCGCCGCCTCTACCGGCGCGCCGCTCCCGGCGAGGATCTCGCGGGCGCGGTCGTCGGCGATGAACGTCACCTTCGCACCCCAGAGCGCGGCGAGCCGCCCCAGGAAGGCCGGCGCCACCGCCCGGTGCACCAGCAGCGTATCGACCGCGTTGCAGATGCTGTAGCGGCGCGTCTTCGCGTTGTCCACCACCCGGAGCGCCATCTCCAGGTCAAGGTCTTCATCGATATAAATCTGGACGACCGCGTCGCCGTGCGCGACCACCGGCATCGTCGCCTTGCGGCGCACGTAGTCGATGAGCTGCGACCCGCCGCGCGGCACGATCAGGTCCACCAGGTCGTTCATCTCCAGCAATTCGTCGACGTGGGCGCGGTCGGGGTCGCTCACCACCTGCACGGCCCCTGCCGGCACCTCCGTGCCTTCGAGCGCCCGCTGGATGAGCTGGCCGAGTGCGGCGTTGCTGTTCCGCGCCTCCTTGCCGCCCCGCAGGATGCTCGCATTCCCGCTCTTCATCGCCAGCGCGGCGATATCGACCGTCACGTTCGGCCGCGATTCGTAGATGCAGGCGACCACCCCGAGCGGCACGCGCCGCCGCCCGATGAGCATGCCGTTTGGCAGCGTGCGCGAATCGAACACCTCGCCCACCGGGTCCTCCAGCCGCATCACGCCGCGCGTGTCGGCGGCGATGCCGCGCAGCCGCTCCGGCGTGAGCGTGAGCCGTTCGACGAAGTAGTCGTCGAGCCCGGCCTCGCGGGCGGCCTGGAGGTCGAGCGCATTGGCGGCCAGCACGGCGTCCTGCTCGGTCTCGAGGAGCGTGGCGATGCGCTCCAGCGCCGCGTTCTTGGCCGAGGACGAAAGCCGCGCGAGCGCCCGCGAGGCCACCCGCGCCGCCGCCGCCCGTTCGCGAAGTGCGGAAACCGTCGTAGTCATGGGCCAAGTGTACCAGCGCCGCGCCAGCGGGTGCGGGGGAGCATGGATTTCGGTGGCCGGTAGCAAGCACCCGGGACATGCGCGTCATATTGACAGCGCATGGCCGGGATGCGTACCGTCGTGCCGGGAGGCGGCAGGAATCGTGTTGCGGAAACGAACCTGGTTGGCTGCGGCGGTTGGCGTGGCAATCCTCGGAGTGGCTGCCGGAGGAGCGGTCGCACTCAACCGTGAACCACAGGGCGCCCGGGTGGTCCTCGTAACGCCGGTGCCCGAGACGCTTCGTGAACTCACACTGCTTGACGCGTGGCAGCTTGCCGAGTCATCCGCTTCCGGCTGGGATGGCCGCTGGACAATCACGGCCCTGTACAGCACCGATGTCGACGATGCACCCACACCCGATTCTGGCGCTTCCGGCCGCCGCCGGACATGGCAGGCCGAGCTCGTCAACGACGCGGGCGCGACACGCTGGTTGCGAATGACCAACGGCGTCGCAGTCAACGCCATCGACCCCGGGCACTCCTCAACG
>JBBIVC010000327.1:0-2764 GCA_037439905.1 Thermoflexus sp. | reverse complement strand
GAGGAGACGACGACGACCTCGCGGCCAAGCCGCATGAGGGCGGCGACCTGGGCGGTGAGGGCGGCCATCGTCGCGGGGTGGAGGCGATCGGTGCCGGCGGTCAGCAGGTTGGTGCCGAACTTCGCGACGATGCGGTGATACTTTCGCGCGGACTGTCGTCTGGGCATGGGGCTCCGGCCTGGATGAATTCGCGAGATTATAGCGGGAGGCGAGTGCCTACAATGTGGCCAGATGTTCATCCGGCTCTGGGTCATCACGAAGCGGACGTTCCTGGGCTTCACGGGCGACAACTGCACGCAGCAAGCGGCGGCGATCACGTATTACACGCTGTTTTCGATCGCGCCGCTGGCGATCTTCTCGATCGCGATGCTGGGCCTGTTCTTCAGCGGGCAGGACGTCCGGGACAAGGTGGTGGACTGGGTGCTGGAGATCATCCCGCTGAGCGACACGGAGGGGCGGCAGTCGGTCACGGACGTGGTGGAGCAGGTGCAGAGCGTGAGCGCGACGGTGGCGGCGATCGGCCTGTTCGTGACGTTGTGGGCGTCGCTGGCGGTGTTCGCTTCGATCCGGCGGGCGCTGAACACGGTGTGGGGGATCGCGGAGCACCGGCCATGGGCGCAGGGGAAGCTGATCGACCTGTTGCAGGTGGGTGTGGTGTCGCTGGTCCTGCTGGGGTCGATCGTGCTGACGGGCTTCGTACGGACGGTGCGGGAGGTCAGCGCGCGGCACCTGGGGCCGTTGACGAACGACAACGTGCTGTGGGAGCTGCCTGGCATCATCGGGCCGGCGGCGCTGACGTTCGCGGCGTTCGCGCTGCTGTACAAGATCGTGCCGGCCGCGCACCCGCGCTGGCGTGACGTGCTGCCGGGCGCGATGTTGGGGACGCTGCTGTTCGAGATCCTGAAGAACTCGTTCGCGTTCTATATCGCCAACTTCAACAGCTTCGACCTGGTGTACGGCTCGCTGGCCGGCCTGCTGATCTTCCTGTTCTACATGTTCCTCGCGTCGAACATCCTGCTGATCGGGGGGGAGCTGGTGGCGACGCTGGGGGAGTATCACGCGGGCGCGTTCGATGCGGAGATCAACCCGCCGGAGCCGTTGCCGCCGGTAAGCACGCGCATGTTCCGGGCGATGAAGGGGCTGTTCGTGCGGCAGTAGGCGGCGGCGTTCAGCCTGTGATCCAGTAGAGCTCGTAGATCATCTCGACCTGGCCGGGGCACTCGGGGATGGGGATGCCCATGTACTCGCCCTGGCGGCCGTCGGGCGCGGTGAACACGTAGCCGCCGTTGGGGCCGGGGTCGGCGCCGATCTCGAAGCCTTCGAACTTGAGGGCCAACAGGATGCCGGTATCGACGGCCTGCTGGGCGGAGCGGCTGTCGGTGTTCGGGTCCCGGACGCGGCCGACGAGGCGCAGGTGCGGCGTGGTCTGGACGCTCCAGACGACGATGGTGGTGGGGAGGCGCACCTCGACGGGGAAGTTGGCGGGGACGGGCAGGGCAGCGGGCGGGTCGCAGACGGGGACGGGGGTGGGCGAGGGCGTGATGGTGGGGATGGCCGTGCCGGCCAGCTTCACGCGGTCAGGGACGTCGTCGGCGCTTCCGCAGGCGGCGGCGAGCAGCAGCGCGCACCCAACAACGGCGAATGCAGACCACGCCCGCGCGCGCATCACTCTTCCTCGATCACGATGGTGTTGATGACGGTGCCGGCGGGGCCGCCGCGGGCGGGGTCGCGTGGCGTGATCTTGTCGAGGACGTCGCGCCCTTCGACGATCTGGCCGAAGACGGTGTAGTTGCCGTCGAGGTTAGGCTGGGGGGCGTAGCAGATGAAGAACTGGCTTCCGCCGGAGTTGGGGGCGGAGGTTTTGGCCATGCCGACGGTGCCGTCGAGGAACTGGCGGTCGTTCACCTCGTCGGGGATGGTGTAGCCGGGGCCGCCGCGGCCGGTGCCGGTGGGGTCGCCGCCCTGCGCGACGAAGCCGGGGATGACGCGGTGGAAGGTGAGGCCGTCGAAGTAGCCATCGCGGGCGAGGAAGACGAAGCTGTTCACGGTCTCGGGCGCGTCCTCCGGGAAGAGCTCGATCCTGATGTCGCCGATGTCCATCTTGATGGTGGCGAAGTACTTCTTGCCGGTATCGATCGTGAGGTCGGGCTTCTTGTCGTAGGTCTTCGTGGCGGGGCCTCCGTTCTGCGTCGCCTGGGTCCCGGCCGTAGCGGGCGTCTGGCTGGTTTCGGCGGGCGTGCCGTCCTGCTGGGCGCTGCTGGTGGCGGCGTTGGATCCGGTGACGGGCGTGGACCCGGAGGTCACGCTGGCATCGTAGGCATCGGCGGTTGTCTTCGAGGCGCCGTTGTCATCGCCGCCGCAGGCGGTGAGGGCGGCGGCGATCGCGAGTGCGGCAATCGGGATTGCGGCGACGGCGATCGCGCGGGACTTCATGCGGTACGTCCTCCTCGAGTGGTCCGGGATACGATAGCAGACGGCCGGCTCTTCGCCGGCAACATATGTGATGCGAGGGTTGGGCCCGCTACTCGAAGATGGAGCTGACGACTTCTTCGATGCTGCGTTGCACGTCGGTGTCATCGGTGAGCGCCCAGACGACGCCGACCTGGCAGGCGCGGCGGGCCGGGATGCCCTGTTGGATGAGCTTGCCGGTGTAGACGAGGAGGCGGGTGCTGACGCCCTCGCTGAGGCCGTGCTCGCGCAGGTTCCGCACTTTTTCGCCGAGCTTCGCCAGGTCGTCGGCGGTCTCGGGGGAGACGCCGCTCTC
>JBBIVC010000326.1:0-2773 GCA_037439905.1 Thermoflexus sp. | reverse complement strand
AACGGGGACCTGGGGACGGCGCTGATGGCGACCGGGTTCGCATACGACCCGGGGCGCCGGGCCGAGCAGGCCGCGATGGTGGCGGGCGTGCTGCCCCACATCCGCGACATCCGCCGGTCGGGATCGGCGGCGCTCGATCTCTGCCACGTGGCATCGGGGCAGCTGGATGGTTATTTCGAGTACCGGCTGAACCCCTGGGATATCGCCGCGGGCGGCCTGATCGTACGCGAGGCGGGCGGAGTAACCGCGGGGTTCGGCGGGCACACGTTCGCCGATGGCTACGTCATCGCCTGCGGGCCGGGGCTCGTCCAGGCGGCGAAAGCGCTGATCGAGCGCGCGTACCGGGCCGCGCGTGCGGGTGCTCGCTGAGCCCGGGACGCGGGCGTGCCGTACACTCACGAGCGCATCATTCGCCCGCCGGGGCGCGTATGGAGCCGACGATGGAGTTCCGATTCTCTCCCGAGACCGAGCAATGGCGCGCCGAGCTGCGGGCTTTCCTGAAGGCGGAGATCCCACCGGGTTTCGAAGGCGACGACGACTTCTTCGACAACGAGGAACAGCTCGAATTCGCGCGGGCATTCACGAAGAAGCTGGGGGCGAAGCGCTGGTTCGCCCCGGCCTGGCCCGAGCGGTACGGTGGCATGGACAAGACCCAGATCGAGCAGATGATCCTCAACGAGGAGCTGGCGTACCATCGCGCTCCCTCTGGCGGGCGGCTGTTCACCATCGGCATCACGGGCCCGACGATGATCGTCCATGGGAGCGAGGAGCAGAAGGAGCGGTATCTGCCCGGCATGGCCTCGGGGGAGACCTGGTACTGCCAGGGCTTCAGCGAGCCGGGGAGCGGCTCGGACCTCGCCAGCATGGAGACCCGCGCTGTCCGCGATGGCGATGACTATGTGATCAACGGGCAGAAGATCTGGACCTCGAACGGCCACGTCGCCGACAAGATGCTCTTGCTGGCCCGGACAAACCCGGACGTGCCCAAGCACAAGGGTATCAGCGCGTTCATCGTCGATATGAAGACGCCGGGGATCTCCGTGCAGGGCATCCCCAACGTCGCCTACCGGCGCGACTTCAACCAGGTCTTCTTCGAGGACGTGCGCGTGCCCGCGAAGGACCTGCTGGGGGGAGAGAACAACGGCTGGTATGTCGCGACCACGACGCTGGACTTCGAGCGTTCGAACATCGCGGCGATCTCGGGGGCGCGGCGCACCGTGCACGACCTGGTCCGCTGGGCGAAGGAGCGTCACGCGGGAGGACGGCCCTGGGACAGTCCCGGGGTGCGGCACAAGCTGGCGGACCTGGTGGTGGAGGTGGAAGTGGGCCGGCTCGTCGCCTACCGGACCGCGTGGCTGCAATCGAAAGGCGATGTGCCGAACTACGAAGCGAGCATCGGCAAGGTCTGGATGGCGATGCTGGGCATCAAGGTGGCCAACACCGGCGTGAACCTGCTCGGCGCGTTTGGCCAGCTCCAGCCGGGGTCACGCTGGGCGCAGCTGCGCGGCCGGGTACTGACTTCGTACTTGCTGGCGATGTCCGGGCCGATCGGCGGGGGAACGAGCGAAATCCAGAAGAACATCATCGCGCAGCGGGGGCTGGGGCTGCCGCGGGGGTAGGCGGGCTGCCTTCCCCGTTCGAGACCGGTGTCCTAGGCTCCGCCGCCATGGTATCGGCGAAAACGTGGTTCCAGGCGTCGCGGCCCGTCTCGTTCACGGCTGCCGCTGTGCCGGCGGTAGCCGGCTCGCTCCTCGTTGCGCCCGAGGAGTTCACCTGGTGGCTGGCGCTTTTGGCGGTCCTCGGCTCGGTGCTGTTCCTCGCGGGAACGAACTTCGTGAACGATTACTACGACTACCGGAAGGGGACCGACACCAGCGAGGCGCCGGGGATGGCCGGTTTCATCCAGCGCGGCATTTTGGCGCCCCGGGCGGTGCTCACGGCCGGCCTGATGTGCTTCGCTGCGGGCGCAGCGATCGGGCTGGCGCTGTGCGCGGCGGTCAGCTGGCAGCTGCTCTGGGTGGGGGTAGCGAGCGCGCTTGCGGGGTTCCTGTATACGGGCTGGCCGGTTCACCTGGCGTACATCGGGCTCGGCGAGGTGACCGTGTTCTTCTTCATGGGGCCGGTCATCGTGATGGGCGCCGCCTATGTCCAGGTGGAGCGGTGGGACCGTGACGCGTTCATCGCCTCGCTTCCCATCGCCTTCCTTGTCACGGCCATCCTCCATGCGAACAACCTGCGCGATATCGAACTGGACCGGCAGAGCGGCAAGCGGACGATCGCCACCATCATCGGCCGGAAGTGGGCGAACCGGGAGATGTACTTCCTGCTGACGGCGACCTACGTCTCGCTGGTTGGCGCGTGGGCGGCAGGGGCCCTGCCGTGGCCGGCGCTGATCGCCGGGGCGACAGCACCGCTGGTACGGCCGATTGTGGCGGTCATCCGGGCGGGCGGGAACGCGCGCAAGCTCAACCTCGTCCTCTTCCGGACCGCGCAGCTGCATCTGCGGTTCGGCGCGCTGCTGGCCCTCGGGCTGGCAATCAACTGGGTACTCGAGAGCGCGTAGGCTCCGGCCGGGGAAGTCCGTGCCGATGATCACGGCGTGAAGAAGGCGCTCTGGGGGCTGATTCTGCTCTCGCTGCTGGGGACCGCGCGGTGCGCGAATGCCGACCTCGTCGCGGCGCTCGGTGGCGTGCCTTTCCTGGGCGCGATAGTGGCCCCTCAACCGGCGACGCCGGCCTATCTCCAGGCGATTGGGACGCCCGCGGCCATATCG
>JBBIVC010000325.1:0-2777 GCA_037439905.1 Thermoflexus sp. | reverse complement strand
CGTCGTCCATCTTGTCCTTGGGCCGGTTGGGGTTATCGGCCCGGAAGACGAAGCAGTGCGTGCACGAGAGGTTGCACACGTTGGTAACGTTCACCAGCGCGGCCCGGAACTCGCGCTCGCCGAAGTCTGTCGGCTCCCGGATCGCCGTCGTGGGAATGAAACTGCTCACGGTTGCCCTCCGCGAGATGGTGTCCGCAACCATACCATTCCCCATGACCGTTGCGAATGCCTCTCCGGGGGCCGTTCGACAACGTCCCCCGGCCACCGCCAAAATCCCCGCCATGGCCTACGAACAGATCGACTACGACGTTGCCGATGGCGTCCTCACCATCACCCTCAATCGCCCCGAACAGCTCAACGCGTTCACCGCGACCATGCAGACCGAGCTCATCGATGCATTCGACCGCGCCGATGCCGACGACACCGTTCGCGCCATCGTGGTCACCGGCCGCGGCCGCGGCTTCTGCGCCGGCGCCGACCTCTCCGGCGGCCCCGCCACCTTCGACGCCACCTCCCGGGGCCGCTCCACCGACATTCGCGACTACCGCGATGGTGGCGGCCGCGTCACCCTGCGCATCTTCGAGCTGAAAAAGCCCATCATCGCGGCCATCAACGGCCCCGCCGTCGGCGTCGGAATCACCATGACGCTGGCCATGGATGTCCGCCTGGCCAGCGAAAACGCGCGCATGGGCTTCGTGTTCGCCCGCCGCGGCATCGTCCCCGAGGCGTGCAGCTCCTGGTTCCTCCCCCGCGTCGTGGGCATCTCCCAGGCCATGGAGTGGGTTTCCACCGGCCGTGTCTTCACCGCCGCGGAAGCGCTCGCCGGCGGGCTCGTCCGCAGCGTCCACCCCCACGACGAGCTGCTCCCGGCGGCCTATGCCCTGGCCCGCGAAATCGCCGACAACACGGCGCCCGTCTCCGTCGCGCTCTGTCGCCAGCTGATGTGGCGCGGGCTCGTCGCCGACCACCCCATGAAAGCGCACATGGCCGACTCCCGCGGCATCCTGGTGATGGGCGCCAGCGACGACGTCCGCGAAGGGGTAGCCGCCTTCCTCGAAAAGCGCGCGCCGCGATTCTCAATGCGCGTCAGCAGCGACCTCCCGGACCTCTTCCCGTTCTACAAAACGCCCGAGTTCGAATAGGTCGCCCTCGCCGGGCTCACGCCCTCGGGGTCTTCCCCAGCCGCTGGATGATCGACTCGAATACGTTGTAGTCCTGGGCGCCAACGATCGCGTACTTCTCGGCGAACACGTAGGTCGGCACTCCGCTCACGCCGATCTCCCGCGTCCAGCGGATGCCCTCAATCACCCGGTCCCGGTACGTGCCCTCTTCGAGCGCCTTCCGCAGGGCTGCCGCATCGAGCCCGGCAGATTCCCCCACCTCCACCACCGTGTCCACCGTGCCGATATCGCGGAGGTCCTCGAAGTACGCCTTGAACATCGCGCGCGTGTACTCCCAGTCGCGGCCGTGTTCGAAAGCGAACTCGCCGCCCTGGTGCGCCAGCAGCGTGTTCGATGTCCAGGTCCGCCCCCGCGTGAACTTGATCCCCAGGCTTTCCGCGCGCAGTTCCATCGCCGTGGGCGGGTCCTCTGGCCGCGTCATCGGTTTGCGCGGCTTCCCCTCGGGCGGTGTCGTGGGGTCGAGCAGGTACGGCGCATGCCGCACCTCCACGTCGTATTCCTTCCGCAGCCGTTCGACCTCCACGAGGCCGACATAGCACCACGGTCAGACGAAGTCGGAAATCACCAGGAGGGAGACGGCCCCCTCGATCGGTTCGATCGATGTCATCCCTGCAGTATAGGCGCCCCCATTGGACAACGCCCGCCGAACGGTGTTGACTTCCGCCACCATCACCCGCCACCGGAGTGCAGCAATGTCCTACGCCGACCTGATCTTCGACGTCGCCGATGAGGTGGCCACCGTCACCCTCAACCGCCCTGAAAAGCTCAACGCCCTCAACCGCAACCTCCAGCAGGAGATCCTCGACGTCTGCGCCGAAGTGAGGAACAACGATGGCATCCGCGCGGTCGTCTGGACGGGCGCCGGCCGTGGCTTCTGCTCCGGCGCCGATGTCACCGGCCCCATCCCCGCCGATGCGCCACCACCAACCTGGCAGCAGCGCATGGACGAGGAGAGCTGGGTCGGCCGCCAGGCCCGTGCCGTCTACGGGATCGACAAACCGAGCATCGCGGCCGTGAACGGCGTCGCCGCCGGCGCTGGCATGTCGCTCGCACTCGCCTGCGATATCCGCATCGGCAGCGAGAACACCCGCTTCCGCACCGTCTTCATCGAACGCAACCTCTCCCCTGATGCCGGCATGACCTACTTCCTGCCCCGCATCGTCGGCACGGGTAACGCCCTCGACATGATCCTCACCAGCCGCAACGTCGAGGCTGAGGAGGCGCTCCGCATGGGCCTCCTGCAACGCGTGGTTCCCCACGAGACCCTGGTCGCCTCGGCTCAGGAAATCGCCGCCCAGATCGCCGCTCACCCGCCGCTCGCCGCGATGATGTCGAAGCGCGCCATCCAGCGCAGCCTGGATAACGACTTCGACGACCAGCTCCGTTACGAAATCCGGTCGATAGAGATCTGCCGCAAGGCCGTGAACGATGCCCGCGAGCAGCGCCAGGCCTTCATCGAAAAGCGCCCGGCCCGCTACACCGGCACGTAGGCGCGAACCGGCCCCGGCCGTTGCCGTACCGGGCCTCCCATGCGAAGCCGCTTGGTGGGGCCTACGACCCTCCCGCCGCAGCGGCCCCCGGGGCTGGCGCCTGCTC
>JBBIVC010000324.1:0-2791 GCA_037439905.1 Thermoflexus sp. | reverse complement strand
CACACTCCACAGCCACACCCTCAGCATCGGCGGCGTCCGCGCCAACGTGCCCGCAGAGGTTGACTGGGCAGCTGTCGAGGCTGACCCGGTCCGCTGCTCCGACCCGGCCGCCGGCGAGGCGATGGTCGCGGCCATCAACGCCGCCAAGCCCGATGGCGACACCGTCGGCGGCGAAGTCGAGGTCAGGGCCTCGGGCGTGCCGATCGGGCTTGGCAGCCACGTCCACTGGGACCGCAAGCTCGATGGCCGCATCGCCCAGGCCATCTGCAGCATCAACGCCTTCAAAGCTGTCGGCTTCGGCCTTGGCTTCGAAGGCGCCACCATGCGCGGCTCGAAAGTCCACGACGTCATCCTTCCTGTGGCCGAATGGAAAGGGCTCCCCTGGCGGCACGCCACCAACAACCACGGCGGCATCGAGGGAGGCATGAGTACCGGCGAAGACATCGTCGTCCGCGCTGCCGTCAAGCCCATCCCCACCCTCGCCCACCCGCTCCCATCGGTCGACCTCGATACTGGCGAGGAGGTGCTCGCCCATTACGAGCGCAGCGACGTCTGCGTCGTTCCCGCCGCTGGCGTGGTTGCTGAGGCGATGGTGGCCATCGTGCTCGCCGATGCCTGGCTCGAGAAGTTTGGTGGCGACACGCTCGGCGAGACCCGCGCCAACTACGAGCACTACCTCACCACCATCGGGCCCCGGGCCCGCCCATCCTGATGTTCCCCGCCCGCATCTTCCTCATCGGCCTCTCGGGCGCCGGCAAGTCCACAGTCGGGCGCCTCGTCGCCCAGCGGCTCGGCTGGGAGTTCGCCGATTCCGACGACGAGATCGAGCGCCTCGCCCGCCGGTCCATCCCGGAGCTGTTCGCGACCGAAGGCGAGGACAGGTTCCGCCAGCGCGAAGCCGAAGTGCTCCGGGCGCTTGCCTCTCGCGAACCGATCGTGGTCTCCACCGGCGGGGGAGCCCCAACCACGCCCGAAAGCCGCGAGGCTTTGGGCTCGGGGTTCGTGGTCTGGCTCGCCGTCTCTCCAGCCGAGGCAGCCCGGCGCCTCTCCGGCAATCCGCTGAATTCCGAGCGGCCATTGCTCGCCGGCGATGCCCGCGCCCGCCTCGAGGCGCTCCTCCAGGCGCGGCTCGAACTCTACCGGGGCGCCGATGCCGCCATCGATGTCGATGAGCTCGACCCCGGCCAGGTGGCTGACGAGGTCGTCGCCCTCTGGGAGGAGTGGCGCCGCGACCCGCTCCCTCCCGGCGAGCGCTTCTACGGCTCGCAGCGCCCCGCGCCCCGGCTCGCCCCCGGTCACCTCCCGGATCCTGCCGCCATTGTCACCACCCCCCAGGCAACCTACCCCGTCTACGTGGCGGAGGGCGTGGCCGGCCAGCTCGGGACGATTTGCCGCAGCCTCGGACTCAAGGGCCGTGCATTCGTCATTAGCGATGAAGCAGTCGGCCCCCTGCTCGATGGCAGGGCCTGCGACCCCCTGCGCGAGGCCGGCTACGCCGTGCATTCCTTCCGCATCCCTCCCGGCGAAGAGCACAAGACCCTTGCGACGGTCTCGCGCGTCTACGATTTCCTGATCGACCACCGTGTCGAACGCTCCGATTTCGTCGTCTGCCTCGGGGGTGGGGTGGTCACCGACCTGGCCGGCTTTGCCGCGGCGACCTGCCTGCGTGGCATCGACTTTGTCCACGTGCCCACCTCCCTCCTCGCGATGGCCGATGCGGCCATCGGCGGAAAAACCGGCGTCGACCACCCGAGGGGGAAAAACCTCATCGGTGCATTTGCCCAGCCCAGGGCCGTGGTTATCGACCCCCTCTTCCTCCGGACGCTGCCCGAGCGCCACCTCCGCAACGGCTGGGCCGAGCTCCTGAAGCATGGGCTGATCCTCGATGAGCCACTGGTGCGCGACCTGGAACAGGCATCCAGGGATGGCCCACCCCTGATGTCGCCCGAGCTCATCGCCCGGAGCGTCGCCATCAAGGCAGCGGTGGTCTCCGACGATGAGCGCGAGGCCGGCCGCCGCACCCTCCTGAACTATGGCCACACCATCGGGCACGCAATCGAGGCGGTCAGCGGATACTCAACCTACCTCCACGGCGAGGCGATCTCCGTCGGAATGCGCGCCGCCGGGCTGATTGCGGTCGAGCTGGGGCTGCTCCCGGAGCACGACTTCGAACGCCAGCAAGCGCTCCTGCGCAACTTCGGCCTGCCCGAATCGGCCCGGGGACTGCCGGTCGATGCCGTGCTCGATGCAACCCTGCTCGATAAGAAGGTCCGGGGAGGGAGCATCCGCTGGGTGCTCCTCGAAGGCATCGGCAACGCCGTCGTGCGCGAGGGCGTCCCGGATGGCGTCGTGCGGCGGGCCGTGGAGACGGTGCTGGAATAGTGTCTCCGCAGGAGTTCCACTTCACACTTACCTCCACGCCAAGATCGCCCGTCGCGCCACGCACCGGCGTCATCTCCACGGCGCACGGCGCGTTCGAAACGCCCGCTTTCATGCCGGTCGGCACCCTGGCGGCCGTCAAGACGCTCCTGCCCGGCGAGGTCGCCGCGACGGGCGCTGGCATCCTCCTCGTCAACGCCTACCACCTCTACCTTCGCCCCGGCCACGAGCTCATCGCACGCCTGGGCGGCGTCCACCGGTTCATGGGCTGGGACGGCCCGATCCTCTCCGATAGTGGCGGTTTCCAGGTCTTCAGCCTGGCTGGCCTGCGCAAAGTCACGGAGGAGGGAGTCACGTTCCGGTCCCACATCGATGGGTCCGAACACCGCTACACCCCTGAGCTGGCGATGGA